>JALRDW010000070.1 GCA_023262065.1 Acidimicrobiia bacterium
TCGCCGACCTCGACGTGTTCCCGACGCCCGAGGAGAACCCGGACTTCTACACCGACTTCGGCGAGACGAGCCCGTACGTCAAGGACGTGGGCGCCGGGGAGTGTGCGACGTGACCCCGTCCATCGAGACCCCCGTCGTCGAGACCGCCCGGACGATCCCCGATCTGGCCGAGCTCGCCCGGCTCAACGCGACGTTCGAGACGTCGCCCGCGTCGCGGATCATCGCGTGGGCGGCTGAGACGTTCGAGGACCGCATCGTCCTCGCATCCTCGTTCCAGGACGCGGTGATGCTCGACCTCGTGGCCCGCACCGTGCCGAGCCTGCCGGTCGTGTTCCTCGACACCGGGTACCACTTCGCCGAGACCCTCTGGTACGTGGATCGGCTCCGGGAGCGCTACGAGCTCGAGGTCGAGTTCGTGCGGTCCGAGGGTGTCCCCGATGACCTCTGGATGACCGACCCCGACGCGTGCTGCGCCGCGCGCAAGGTCGAGCCGCTGCGGCAGGCCCTCGCCAGCCGCGACGCCTGGATGACGGGGCTGCGTCGGGCCGAGACCGAGCAGCGCCGCAACGCCCCGATCGTGTCCTACGACGTCGGACGCGGCGTGGTGAAGGTGAACCCGATCGCGCACTGGACCGACCTCGATGTGGCCGGGTACGTGCAGGACCACGACCTGCCGGTGCACCCGCTGGCCGACCGCGGCTACGCGTCGATCGGCTGCTGGCCCTGCACCCGCCCGGCCACCGGCGACGACCCGCGTTCGGGTCGCTGGGCCACGCTCGGCAAGACCGAGTGCGGCCTGCACGGCTGATCGCACCGACCTCGCCGGCACGGACCGTCGGCGCGCGCCTGCGATGATGCCCCGGTGAGCCTCCGCCGACGCGTCGCGATCCTCTCGGGCCGGGCCGCGGGGTGGGCATCCCGGACCACCGGGCGCGGCGCCGGCACGCAGGTGAGCGGCCGCATCATGCTCGCCGTCGACCCCGACCTGCTCCGGACGCTCGGCGCACGGGACCGGGTGGTGACGGTGTCGGCCACGAACGGCAAGACGACCACGACCCGGCTGCTCTGCGATGCACTGCGCCACGCCGGGCTCCCGGTCGTCACCAACCACACGGGTGCCAACATGGCGAGCGGCATCGCCGGTGCCCTCGCCGCACCCCACGGACCCTCCGTCGCCGTGCTCGAGGTCGACGAGCGCTGGCTCACCCACGTCGTGGAACCCCTCGACCCCGAGGTGCTCGTGTTCGGCAACCTGAGTCGCGACCAGCTGGACCGGTTCGGTGAGGTGCACGCGATCGTCGACCGCTGGCGGGCGATCACGGAGGCCGACCCCGACCGGCACGTCGTCGCGAACGCGTCCGACCCTCACGTCGTGCACGCAGCCGAACCCGCGCGTCGGGTCACCTGGGTCGCACTCGGCATCCCGTGGAAGCAGGACGCGACGACCTGTCCCCGGTGCGACGCGCTGCTCGCGTGGCCCGACGGACGCTTCCGCTGCGCGGGGTGCGGGTTCGCCGAACCACCGGCCGAGTTCCGCCTCGAGGGCGACGCGCTCGCGGTCGGGTCCCGCCGCATCCCTCTCGACCTCGCGATCCCGGGGACCTGGAACCGCATGAACGCCGCCCTCGCGGCCACCGTGGCCGAGGCCCACTTCGGGGTCGACGCCGAGACCGCGGTCGCCGGCATGGCCGCGGTCGAGGTGGTCTCCGGGCGCTTCGCCCAACACCGACTCCCCGACGGTCGGTCGGCCCGGGTGGTGCTGGCCAAGAACCCGGCCGGCTGGACCGAGGTGCTGCAGTGGCTGGCCGGGCGGGACACCGGCGTGGTGCTCGCAGTGAACGCGCACGTCGCCGACGGCCGTGATCCGTCCTGGCTCTACGACGTGCCCTTCGAGGTGCTGCGGGACCGGTCGGTCGTCGCGAGCGGCGAGCGGGCGCTCGACGTGGCGGTGCGCCTCCACTACGGCGACGTCGCCTGCACCGTCGAGGCCGACCCGCTGGTCGCCGCCCGCAGGGTCGGCGGGGCCGAGGTGCACATCGTCGCCTCCTACACCCAGTTCACCCACCTCACCCGGGAGTTCTGGTGATGTCGAGCGTCCTGCGCATCGCCCTCGTCTACCCGGACCTCCTCGGCACGTACGGGGATCGCGGCAACGCGCTCGTGCTCGAGCACCGGGCGCGGGCGCGCGGCATCGAGGCGACCATCGTGGAGGTGCCGGCCGGCACCCCGCTCCCCGACTCCTGCGACATCTACCTGCTCGGTGGCGGCGAGGACGCGCCCCAGGTCGCTGCGGCCGAGGGCCTCCGGGCCTCCCGGGCCGCGCTGACCCGGGCCCTCGACGGCGGCGCCGCACTGCTCGCGGTGTGCGCCGGGTTCCAACTCATCGGCCATCACTACGCAGCGGCCGGCGGGCGCTCGATGGAGGGTCTCGCGCTCGTCGATCTGCACACGGTGCCGGGCCCGGACCGCATCATCGGCGAGGTGCTCGTCGAACCGGACCCCTCGACCGGACTGCCCACCATCACGGGGTTCGAGAACCACGGCGGCCGTACCCACCTCGGGCCCGGGGAACGGCCCCTCGGACGCGTGCGGCGCGGCGGGGGCAACGGCGACGGGTCCGACGGCGTGCTGCACGGCGGCATCGTCGGCACCTACCTCCACGGTCCGGTGCTGCCGCGCAACCCGGCGCTCGCCGACCACCTGCTCGCCCACGTCACCGGCACCGCCCTCGGCCCGCTCGACGAACCCGTGGTGGATCGCTACCGGGCCGAGCGGCTCTCGTTCGCCACGCTCACCGGCTCGGCGCGGCGGCGGGCGGAACGCCGGTTGCACCGGGGCTGATCAGGTCCGGGCGTCCAGCCAGGCGACGAGGTCGGCGGTGACCTCGTCACGGTTCGTCTCGTTGAGCAGTTCGTGGCGCGCCTCGGGGTAGAGCCGCAGGGTCGCATCGACCCCAGCGGCGCGCAGCACGTCGACGAGCGCCTTCGGGTGCGCACCCATGCCGGCCGCCGGGTCCCGATCACCCGCGATGACGAACACGGGACAGCCGATCGCATCGAGCCTCCCCATGGCCGGGGCGAGCACACCCGCGATCCCGGCGAAGTACCCGTAGCTGAGCGGGTGCGCGTCACCGCAGTACGGATCGGCGAGGTACGCGTCGACCTCGTCCGGATCGCGGCTCAGCCAGTCGAAGGGCGTGCGCGCGGGCTCGAAGGGTTCATTGTTGGCACTGAGCGCATCCATCGGGTCATCGCCCATCCCGGCATCGACCGCGCCCTGCAGCAGCTCGGCCATGACGACGGCACCGGACGGGTCGATCGGGAAGCCGCACAGCACGGCGGCGGCCACCGTGGACGAGTGCTCGGCGAGGTACCCGAGCCCGATGAGCGCCCCGAGGGAGTGCCCGAACAGCACGAGCGGCGCACCCCCGGCCTCGGCCCGGGCCCGGGCGCCGAGCTCGACGAGATCGGTGACGACGGCGGCGCCACCGCCGGGTCCGAGCACGCCGACGCCCGTGACCTCCGAGGTCCGGCCCTGCCCGCGGTGGTCGATCGCGACCGCCGCGAACCCGGCATCGTTCAGGGCCCGGGCGAAGCGGTCGTACCGGCCCGAATGCTCCGAGGCACCGTGCGCGACGAGCACCACGGCCCGGGGCGCATCGATCATCCACCAGCGGCTGGAGACCTCGACCCCGTGGGTGTCGGTGAACGTGCGCTCCTCCACCGGGCCCCTCAGTCCGCGAGCTCGCGGATGCGGGCGATGCGCTCCTCCGAGTGGTTCGCATCCTCGCCCTGGGTGCGCAGCAGTTCGACGCGGGTCGCGGCCGCCTCCTCCGCCGCCCCGGCCTCGGCCGACGCGATCACGGCGTCGATCCCCTCGGCCATGACCCGCTCGGCCGTCTCGATGAGGGCGCCGACCATCTCGGCCTCGGGCACCACGCGCACGACGTGGCCCTTCACGAACAGATGGCCCTTGCCCCGCCCCGATGCGATGCCGAGGTCGGCCTCGCGGGCCTCGCCGGGCCCGTTGACGACGCAGCCCATCACCGCGACCTGCAGCGGGATGTTGCGGGACTCGAGCGCCGACATCACCTCGTTGGCCACCGCGATGACGTCCACCTCGGCGCGCCCGCAGGACGGGCACGCGATGAGGTCGAGGCCCCGCCGCTCCCGCAGGCCGAGGGCCTCGAGCAGGGTCCGTCCCGCCCGGGCCTCCTCGACGGGATCGGCGGTGAGCGAGTACCGGATCGTGTCGCCGATCCCCTCGGCGAGCAACGTGCCGATGCCGGCGGTCGACTTCACGAGGCCGGCCGGCGGGGGCCCGGCCTCGGTGACGCCGAGGTGGAGCGGGAAGTCGACCGTCTCGGACAGCAGTCGGTACGCATCGATCATGACGGGCACGGTCGAGGACTTCACCGAGATCTTGCAGTCCTCGAACCCGACCTCGCCGAAGTACGCGAGCTCGCGCTGGGCGGAGGCGACGAGGGCCTCGGGCGTCGCGCCGCCGAACTGCTCGGCGATGTCCGGGTCGAGGCTCCCCGCATTCACGCCGATGCGGATCGGCAGCCCACGGTCGCGGGCCTCACTCGCCACGAGCTTGATGTGCTCGGGCTTGCGGATGTTGCCCGGGTTGAGGCGCAACGCGTGCACGCCGGCCTCCATCGCTGCGAGCGCGAGCTTGTACTGGAAGTGGATGTCGGCGACGATCGGGACCGGCGAGCGCGGCACGATCCGGGCGAGGCCCTCGGCCGCCGCCTCGTCGTTGCAGGTGCAGCGGACGATGTCGACGCCGGCGGCCGCGAGCGCGTAGATCTGCTGGAGCGTGCCCTCGACGTCCGCCGTCTTCGTCGTGGTCATCGACTGCACCGAGACCGGCGCGCCACCCCCGACCGGGACCGAGCCCACCATGAGGCGACGGGTCGGACGTCGGGGCGAGCGGGTGGTCGGGCGTTCGGCTGCATCCATCACGGATCAGCCTACGACGACCGTGTCAGCCACCTTGGATGATGCCCCGCACGTCGAGGTACATCGTCGAGATGCCGAGCAGCAGCAGGACGCCGACGACCGCAGCGGTGATCGGCATGAGTCGGCGGTGGTCGACCCGGACGGACCGGCCCGACACCTTCGAGGCGATCGCCTCGTAGGTCGCCACCACCGCGTGACCGCCGTCGAAGGGCAGCAACGGGATGAGGTTGAACAGCGCGAGGAACAGGTTGATCGCGCCGAGGAGTGCCAGGAGTCCCCAGAACGAGTTGCCGATGATGTCGTCCCCGTCCGCCACGATGCCGATGACCGATCGCGGACGGGTGTCCTCCGAGTAGGTCCCGCCGGTGCCGTTCGCATCCGGGTTGGCCACGGTGCGCGAGTACTGCGTCACGCCGTTCGGGGTGAACAGCTGGCCGATGCCGCGCACGGTCTGCTGCGTGCCGGTCCACAGCACCGAGAAGGTGCGGGGTACCGCCTGGAGGGGCGGCACCGGTTCGGCCGCGACCCCGGCGGTCACACCCATCCGGCGGACGCCGTCCACGACGGTCGGGGTGAGGGTGACGGTACGCGTCGCCCCGCCTCGCTCGAGCGTCACCTCGATCGAACCGCCGCCGGAGCGCACCGCGGGCGCGACCTGCTCCCAGTCGGAGATGCGCCGCCCGTCGATGGCCACGATGCGGTCGTCGACGCGGATGCCGGCCTCGGCCGCCGGCGACCCGGCGAGCACCGAGCCGACGTCGGTCGTGATGCGCTGGGGGCCGTGACCGACGAGGAACGTGAAGGTGAGGAGGAACGCGAGCATGAGGTTGACCGTGACCCCGGCGAGGATCATGACCATGCGACGCCCGTACGGCGCAGCGCGGTAGGTCCGGGCCTCGTCCTCGGGTTCGACGTCCTCGAGGTTGTTCATGCCGATGACCCGGACGTACCCACCCGCCGGGATGGCCTTGATGCCATCGTCAGCTTCAAAGCGCTCGACGAGCAAATCATTCTGCGCGTGGTTGACAAGTTCCTGTTGCAACTGGAAACCCAACTGGCCGAGAAGGGCGTGGTCACGGCGGAGTTGATTGAGCAGTACACGCCGAGTGCAGAGGAGTCTGCGGCCGTGCGCG
>JALRDW010000123.1 GCA_023262065.1 Acidimicrobiia bacterium
AAGCGCAACATCACCCAGGCCGCCCGCACCGGTGTGATGGGCCCGGGCGCCATGATGATCAAGTACGCCTACTCGGAGCTGCGGCAGCGCCTCGGCGAACTGTCGCTGCGGGTGCTCGAGCGGGATGCGCTGGCGGTCGACGTGGTCGGGGAGTTCGTCGAGGAACGGTTGCGCACCCTGGCGCTCACGATCGCGGCCGGCACCTCCCAGATCCAGAAGAACATCATCGGCGAGCGCGTGCTCGGTCTGCCCAAGGAGCCGAACCGATGAACTTCGATCTGTCCGACGACCAGATCGCGCTCCGCGATGGCATCCGGAGCCTCCTCGAGGGACGATTCCCGATGGAGCGGGTCCGTGCGGGGTTCGACCGTGCGATGTTCGACGAACTGGCGGAGGCGGGTGTGTTCTCGCTCCGGGCCGACGGGTTCTCGTGGGCCGATGCGGTCATCGTCTACGAGGAGCTCGGGCGTGGGTGCGTGCCGGGTCCGCTCGTCGACTCGTTCGGTGCCTCCGTCCCGACCGGGGTGGTCGAGCCCCGACCCGGCCACACGATCTGGGTCGAGCACCTCGCCGCGATCGACCGGCTGCTCGTGTTCTCGCCCGACGGGGTCGCTGCGGTCGATCCGCGGCTCCTCGACGGCGAGGAGGCCGCCTGGCCGCTGGACCCGCTCACCCCCGTCACGCCCGTCGCGGCGCTGCCCGACGGCGAGCGCGTCGGTGACACCCAGCAGGCGTACCGCTGGTGGTCCGAGGGCGCGCTCCTGACCGCGGCCCAGCAGGCCGGGCTCGCAGCGGCACTCGTCGACCTCTCGGTCGCCTACGCCCGGGATCGGGAGCAGTTCGGCCGACCGATCGGCGCGTTCCAAGCGGTCAAGCACATGTGCGCCGAGATGGCGGTCAAGGCCGAGGTCGCCCGTGCCGCGGTGCAGGCCGCGGCCTGCGTCCTCGACGATCCCGAGACCGGCGACCTCTGGCGGGCCCTCCACGGCGCCAAGATCCTGGCAGGGGAGGCGGCGATCGCCTGCGGGCGGCTCGCCACGCAGGTGCACGGTGGCATGGGCTTCACCTGGGAGGTCGACGTGCACCTCTACCTGAAGCGGGCGTGGGTCCTCGACACCCGGTTCGGCAGCATCGACGCGCACGCCGACGCCATCGCTGCGGCACTGCCGGCCCCGGTCTGACCCCCTTTCCAGTGGTCGCCGACGACTGGTCGCCCCTGCTCGAGGACCTCGCGACGCGCCACCGCGCCGCGGAGGCGATGGGCGGTCCGGACCGGCTGGCGCAACTCGCCGAACGTCGTCGCCTCGATGTGCGCACGCGCATCGATCGACTCGTCGACGCCGGCTCGTTCGTGGAGTACGGGGTGCTCGTCGGCTCGGTGCCCCGCGGTGCGCTCCCGCCCGCGCCCGCCGATGCGTTCGTGATGGGGCACGCGACGGTGGCGGGTCGGCCGGTCGTCGTGGGAGCGGCGGACCCGACGGTGATGGGTGGGTCGGTGGGTCCGGGCACCATCGCGAAGCGTCGACGCCTGATCGAACTCGCGCAGCTCATCGGTGCCCCCGTGGTCTGGCTGCTCGACGGACCCGGACGCCGGACCCAGCATCCCAACGACGCCACGCCCGGCGCGGTCGACGAACTGCGCGACCTCGCCGCGCTGGCGTCGACCTCCACGGTGGTCGCAGCGGTGCTCGGACCGGTCGCGGGTCACGACGCGCTCGTCGTCGGTTGCGCGAACCACGTGGTGATGACCCGCTCGGCCTCGGTGTTCGCGGCGGGGCCGCCGCTCGTTCGGGCGACCCTCGGCCTCGAGGTGACGGCTGGGGAACTCGGTGGCCCCGAGGTGCACCCCGGCGGGTTCGTCAACCACGTCGCCGAGGACGAGGTGGCCGCACTGGCCCACATCCGCGCCCACCTCGCCGGGCTCGGCCCGACATCCGCCCCGCACCCGGCGGCCACCTCGCGTCCGGGGGCCCGTGCGGTGCTCCCCGCCGACCCGGGTCGGGGCTACGACCTCGACGCGCTCCTCGCGACCCTGGCGGACGCCGGGTCGTGGTGCCGCGACGGGGAGGCAGGATGCGCGCTGGTGACCGGCACCCTCGAGGTGGGGGGCGTGGAGCTCGCGGTGGTGGCCAGCGATCCGAGCGTGGGCGACGGGCGCATCGATGTCCCGGCGGCGGAGGGTGCACGGCGACGATTCGAGCGCGCGGCGGACACGAGCACGCCGGTGCTCGTGCTCGCCGACACGACGGGTCCGGCGATCGGACCCGAGGCCGAGCGGTCGGGCACCGTCCCGGCGGTGGCCCGCCTCCTGCGGGCCGCCAACGACCACCCGGGGCCGATCCTCGCCGTGGTCGTGCGTCGTGCGCACGGCGATGTGCCCTCGGTGCTCGGGTTCGGGTCCACCGGACGGGTGCTCGTGTCGCTCGCGCTCCCCGGTGCGCGGTTGGGTCCGCTGCCCGCCGAGACCGCGAGTGCCGCCGTCGCACGGCCGGCGGACGTCGCCGCCCTCGTCGAGCACACCGAGTTCGGTGGTGCCGTCGACGCCGCCGACCGCCTGACCGTCGACCGCGTCGTCGACCCCGACGCCGTCCGGGCCGAACTCGATGCGGCGCTGCGGCGCTGGGGTGGAGTCAGAGGCTGAGCGGTCGATCGAGGAGGGGTTCGATCTCCCCGGCCGGTGCGGGCATCGCCAGGAGGTACCCGCTCGCATGGTCGCAGCCGACCGATCGCAGGGCGGCCAACTGCTCCTCGGTCTCGACGCCCTCGGCGACGACCTCGAGTTCGAGCATCTCCCCGAGGAGACGCACCGCGGTGACGATCGCGGAGTCGTCGCGGGTCGAGCCGAGTCCGGAGATGAACGAGCGGTCGATCTTGATCGTGTCGGCCGCGTACCGCCGGAGGTACAGGAGGGAGGAGTAGCCGGTTCCGAAATCGTCGATCGCGATCGAACAGCCCAGTGCCCGGAGACGCCCGAGTCGGGCGGCGAGCGCCGGCTGGGACTCGATGTTCGCGGTCTCCGTCACCTCGAGGCCGAGGGCCTCCGGGACCACGCCGGTCTCCCGGATCGCAGCGGTGAACTCGTCGACGATCTCGGGTCGCACCAGTTGGCGCGGCGAGACGTTGACCCACATGCGTGCGGGCCGTGTCGTGCCGAAGCCCCAGGCGACTGCCTGACTCGCCGCAGTGCGCAGGACCCAGTCGCCCAGTTCGACGATGGCGCCGGAGTCCTCGGCCACGGGGATGAACTCGCTCGGCGGCATGATGCCGTGGTCGGGGTGCATCCACCGCACGAGGGCCTCGGTCCCGACGACGTGGCCGGTGCGGAGGTCGTACACGGGCTGGTAGTGGAGGCGCAGTTCGGTCTCATCGACCGCGCGGCGCAGGTCGTTCCGGATCGCGAGGACGGACAACTCTCGGTCGCGCACGGTCTGGTCGTAGATGGCGAGGCGGTCCCGTCCGTTCGACTTCGCCACGTACATGGCCGCGTCGGCCCGCTCGAGCAGCTCCTCGGGATCCTCGGCGTCGGCCCCGATCGCCACGCCGATGCTGACCGAGATCCGCAGATCCCGGTCGCCGATGAGGAACGGGGTCGCGAGTTCCGAGCGGATCCGGTCGCCGAGCACGCGGACCTCGTCGACCGACTCGATGTCGTCGGCGCAGACGACGAACTCATCGCCGTGGAGCCGGGCGACCGTGTCGCCGGCTCGGACGACCTGCCCGAGTCGACGGGCGATCTCGCGCAGCAGCTCGTCCGCCGCACGGTGTCCGACCGAGTCGTTGACGTGCTTGAAGTGGTCCATGTCGCAGTAGAAGACGGCGACCATCAGTCGGTCCCGGGCGGCCCGTCCGAGCGCGTTCTGGAGCCGGTCGACCAGCAGCGCACGGTTCGGCAGTCCCGTGAGGTCGTCGTGCAGCGCCCGACGGGCCAGTTCCTGCTCCGCGAGGTGCCGTGCCGTCACGTCGTGGAAGTGGAGGATGACGCCCTCGATGAGGGGATCGTCGCTGCGGTTCAGGAGGGTCGCATCGAGCCAGCGCCACGAGCCGTCGCGGTGCAGCGCCCGGACCTCGACCCGTTGGCTGCTGCGCGGGGTGGCGTAGGCGGCGCGCACCGTCTCGACCCATCGGGGCATGTGCTCGGGGTGGATCACCTCGGCCCATCGCATCACGGCGGCCTGATCGGCCGGCCAGCCCATGACCCGGGTGACCGACGGGCTGACGTAGGTCAGTCCCGCCCCGTCGCGGGGCAGCACGAACACGACGTCCGCCGCCTCGAGCAGCAGCGCGTTGAGTCGGGCCTCGGACCGGTCGGCGGCGGCCCGGGCCTCCTCCCGGGCACTGACGTCCCGGAAGTGCAGGATCGTGCCCTCGACCCCGTCGCCGGGCTGCCACCACTCGGCCTCGAACGACCGCCAGGTCTGGTCGGCGTGACGCCCGCGGATGATGATCGGACCCGCATGGCCGGTGACCGACGCGGCCTCCCGGTGGGCGAGCACCGCGGGGACGTCCTCCGGGTGGACCCAGTCGGCCGCCATCCGGCCGATGAAGGAATCAGGGCTGACGCCGAGCACGTCGGCGATGGCCGGGCTCGCGTAGATCACGCCGCGGCCCGGCGCGATCACGACGGCCGCGTCGGAGGAGTGCCGGAGCAGGGCGGTCAGGAACGCGGCGTCGGGCTCGAGCCCCGCCCCGGGCGCATCCTGGCCGACGGGGGGCGTGCTCACGCCCCCAACCGGTGGTTACCGGACATCACGCCCGAGAGGATACCGGTGCCGGGCGCCGGCACGTCCGGGCGGGCCGGCGTCGGCACCGGCGGGTGGTGGCGTGGCAGGCTCGGGGCATGACACAACGCACCGCCGAACTCGCCGATCGTGTCGCGCTCGTCACCGGGGCGTCCCGGGGCCTCGGCGCCGCCACCGCCCGTGCCCTCGCCGCCATGGGAGCCGATGTGGTCCTGACGTACCGCAGGCGTCAGGACGAGGCCGAGGCGGTCGCGGAGCAGGTGCGGGCGGTGGGCCGGCGGGCCTGGGCCGTGCAGTGCGAGCTGGGGGAGGAGGCCTCGATCGCGGCGCTCCTCGAGGCTGTGGCCGCCGATCCCGGTCGGATCGACATCCTCGTCGCGAACGCAGCCGCGACATCGTTCCGGCCGCTCATGCAGGCCGAGCGGCGCCACGTGGAGCGCACCTTCGCGATCTCGGTGTCCGGATTCCTCCAGTTGGTGCAGGGCGTGGTCCCGCTCATGCCCGAGGGTGGGGGCCGCATCGTGGTGGTCAGCGGCGCCGACACCCGCACGTGGATCCCGGGCCACGGTCTGCTCGCAGCGGCGAAGGCGGCGATGGAGAGCATGGTCGCCTACCTCGGGTGCGAACTCGGACCGCAGGGCACGACGGTCGTCGGCGTCTCGCCCGGGTGGCTCGACGGCGAGTCGATCGAGGCGATGCTCGGACCGTTCTACGACACGGCGATGGTCGCCGAGCGCGAGACGCATCCGATGCGCCGGACCGTGTCGCCGGACGAGGCGGCCGAGGTGCTCGCGCTCCTGTGCACCGACGCGGCGCGCTTCCTCAACGGGTCCACCGTGGAGAGCGACGGCGCCGGCATCTTCGCCCTCCTGGGCCGTTACTCGGTGATGGGCGCGAAGGTGGCTCTCGCGAAGAAGCCCGATCTCGATCCGAGCGATGCGCCGGCGGTGCCGTTGTAGGGCTCTCGGAGCCGATCGGGGCGCGAAGAAGCCCGATCTCGATCCGAGCGATGCGCCGGCGGTGCCGTTGT
>JALRDW010000204.1 GCA_023262065.1 Acidimicrobiia bacterium
CCAGTTCGCGCAGGAAGGCGCGGCGGTTCAGCAGCGGCGTCAGGGGGTCGCGGTCGGCCAGGCCCTCGGCCTCCTCGAGCCGAGCCTTCAGCCGGTCGACCTCGGCCTTCAGCTCGTCGAGCTCGCCCAGCAGGCTCTGGATCGCGGCCTGGACAGCGGGGGTCATCTCGGCGCGGGTGACGCCCATGAAGTTTTCCGCCAATATCGGCTTTCTCTGGTCCGACCTGCCGCACCCGGAACGCATCCGCCGCGCCGCCGCCGCCGGGTTCGACGCCGTCGAGTGCCACTTCCCCTATGACGAGCCCGCCGCGCTCGACGAGGCGCGCGAGGCGGGTCGTCGTCGGCGTGCCCCACGCGGCTCGCAGGTCGTCGAGGGTCACGGGATCGCCGACCACTGCGACCGGACGTTCGGGTCCGGCGGCGAAGCCGCCGTCGATCGCGACCACATCGGTACCGGTCCCGTCGAGCACGCGCACGACCTGGCCGCCGAGGTCGAGGACGAGGTCGTGATCGCCGCGGCCGAAGGCGTCGAGCACCGCGCCGAGCGGGTCATCGGGCCGGGTCGCGAGGTCGGCGAGCAGGTCGCGCACGGCCGGGGCCGGACCCGCGAACGCGAGCGGGTGCGGGTGGGCGCGGTACGGGACCGCGCCGAGTTGCTCCTCCAGGGCCGCGACGAAGGTCGCGTCGTCCCCGAACGCCGTGGTCGACGCGCCCACCGCGATGCCACCGTCGAGCAGCGCGATGGTCTCGGCGAGACCCGCGTCGTCGGTGGCGATCAGCCCGGATCCCGCAGGCACGACGATCGCGAGGTCCCCGGTGCCCGCCGTCGCGAGCGCGGTGGCTCCCGATGTGGCATCGGAGGTCGTGATCCGGTGGATCTGCACGGGGGGATTCTGCCCGAGGACTCAGATGGGCAGGTCGAGGCGCAGGAGCGCGGCGGCCCCGTCGTCGGGTACCGCCCACAGGGTGGATCCCGATGCACCCGGTTCGCACCAGGTCGCGTTGTAGGTGACCGGGCGATCCGCCGGCGACCGGTCGGGGACCGGCAGCAGCAGGGTGAGGGCGAGGCGGTCGTCGAGGATCGCGATCCCGCCGAGGTCGCGCCCGTACGCGCCACCGGTCCCGGTCGCCAGGATCGTCCCGTCGGCACGCGCGGTGGCGTCCTGGTAGTCGACGAGGTGCTGCGGGTTCGTCACCCGGGCCACGACGGTGCCGTCGGGTTCGAGCAGCAGGAGGGTCCGGGATCCCCAGTTGCCGGCGACGAGGCGGCCGTCGGGGCGCGGGACCAGCAGGCCGAGGTGATCGGGGAACTCGAAGCGCCGCGTGACGTCGCCGTCCGGCGTGACGGTCACCACACGCGTGCTGCTCGCGGGCCGGTACTCGGCGACCGGCACCCAGAGCAGGCCGTCGGCGTCGAGACCGCAACCGCCCGGGTGGATGCGCGCGCCGTCGGTGACCTCGATCGTGTCGGTGCGCCGGCCCTCGGCGTCGAAGCCGAGGACGAACCCGCGCGCGCCGACGGGATCGACGGTCGTCACCCACCAGCCGTCGCCGCGTCCCGGTGCGCGCGGCGACAGACCCTGCGGGTGGTGCAGATCACCCTCGAGCGGGAGGGTGTCCACGGCAGGGTCAGGCCCAACCGCCGGCGTACGCCACGTACTGACCGGTCGTGAACTGCGACGAGCCGTCGAGGAAGGCCATGCAGAACGCCGCGAACTCCTCCATCGTGCCGAGGCGACCCATCGGGACCTGCGACTCGATGAACTTCCGACGCTCGGGGTCGTCGGCCCCGGCTGCCTTGCGGAACTCGGGGAAGTCCATGAAGTTCGTGCCGCACGCGTTGACCTGCACCCCCGTGGACGCGACCTCGTCGGCCACGTTCCTCGCCATCATCGTGGCGCCGGCGCGCACGCTGGAGTACAGCGGGGCCCCCGGCGTGGGGCGTGCGCCGGCCGCGCTCGTGATGACGAGCACCTGGCCGCTTCCCGCCTCGACCATGGGCGGGACGACGGCCTTGAGGAACTCGTAGGGCGCGTGCAGGCAGGTGTGCACGATGTCGTCGAGCTGCTCGACGGTGGAGTTCGTGAACCGGCCGATGATGATGCGCCCCGAGAACATCACGGCCGAGTCGATCCGACCGAAGCGGGCGAGCGCGGCATCGACGAGCTTCTGGGCGTCGCCCGGATCGGAGATGTCGATCTTGCCGGGCACGACCTCGACCGTCGCGCCCATCGCCTCGAGTTCCTCGACGAGGCCGTCCTCGGGCATCGCGAACACGATGTCGTGGCCGCGGCGGGCGTACTCGCGGGCAAGGGCCGGGCCCGCGTACTGCTTGCCGTTGTTGATGAGGGCGACGCGTCGAGTCATGGCGCGGAACCTACGGTTCCGGCACTCGCAGTGTCAATAGATGGGAGCCGGGTCGGACGGGAGTTCGAGCACGGCGATGGTGCCGCCGTCGGGTGCGGCCTCGAGGCGGGCCCGACCGCCGTGGTCCTCGGCGACGGCCCGCACGATCGCGAGGCCCAGCCCCGAGCCCGGTACCTCCTCGGCATCGGGCCCGCGTGCGAACCGATCGAAGACACGCTCCCGGTCCTCCGCGGGAACGCCGGGCCCTCGGTCGCGCACCGTCACCCGGCCCTCGGCCACGGTCACGTCGATGGCCGACCCCTCGGGACTCCACTTGCGCGCGTTGTCGAGCAGGTTGGTGACGGCGCGCTCGATCGCGGCGGCGCGACCCGTCACCGTGCACGGCGTCGCCTCGAGGGTGACCGGCCCCGATGCGCGCCGGCGCGTGCGCTCGACCGCGGCGGTCACGATGGCGACGAGGTCGCAGTCCTCCATCGGGCCGTCGGCCCCCGCACCCGTCGCCAGCAGCACGATCTCGTCGACGAGATGCGTGAGCTCCTCGAGTTCCGCGACCGCGTTCGCCAGCAGTTCGGCCCGCGTGTCGGCCGGGAGCTCGGGCGCACGGTGGAGCAGTTCGATCGAGGTCCGCAGGGAGGTGATCGGCGTCCGCAGCTCGTGGCTCGTGTCCGCGACGAGGGCCTGTTGCTGGTCCCGTGACGCTGCCAACGACGCGAGGAGCCGGTTGTACCCATCGGTGAGCCGTCCCACCTCGTCCCCGCGGGTCGCCCCGTCGAGCGGACCGAGATCGTCGGGGGTCCCGGCGCGTCGGGTGACGTCGTCGGTGAGGCGCTCGATCGGACGCATCGCCCGTCGCGTCACCACGAGGCCGATGAGGGCGGCGATGAGGACCCCGACCCCGCAGACGAGGATGACGAGGTTGCGCAGCGTGCTCACGGTCGCGTCGGTCTCGGTGAGGTCGCGGGCGAACATCACCGCCCCACCGCGCGCACCGACCGTCACGACCATGAGGCGCGGCTCGGAATCGAGTCGCTGGGTGCGGGTCGCCTCGCCGCCGGTCGCCGCGATGCGGCGGTCCGTCTCGGTCACCGGCAGGTCGTACCCGGCCTGCGCGTCCACCGTCCCGGCCCGGTCGAGGTTCTGGACCGAGCGGTCCTGGGGGAGCGGTGGGGGCCGGTCCCGCCCGGGTCCGGGCGGGCCGCCGGGTTCCGCGTCCGGGAACCGGTCGGCGTCGTAGGTCTCGATGAGCCGGATGCGGGCGATCGGCGGCCGCACCGCGAACCGACGGGCCTCCCCGAGCAGGGTGGTCTCGGCCTGTCGGTACAGCTCGTGCCGGGTGGCCCACGATCCGACCGCCGCAGTCGCCGCGCCCATCACGAGCACCGTTGCGACGACGACGAGGGTGAGGCGGGTGCGCAGGCTCACGGCTCGACCCGTGCGACGTACCCGATGCCGCGCACCGTCTGGATGAGGCGGGGCCGGCCGTCGACCTCGGTCTTGCGCCGGACGTACCCGATGTAGACGTCGAGGGAGGCCGCCGTGCCGAAGTCCTGTCCCCACACGCGGTCCGAGAGCAGATCGCGCGACAGCACGATGCCGGCGTTGCGCAGCAGCTCCTCGAGGAGCGCCCACTCGGTCCGGGTGAGATCGATCGTCATGCCGTCGCGGGTCACGCGGTGTGCGTCGAGATCCATCTCGAGATCGCCGACCCGGTACACCTCGTGCCCGATCTCCGGAACCGGCCGCCGGCGGAGCAGCGCCCGGACGCGCGCCAGCAGTTCCTCGAGTGCGAACGGCTTGGGGAGGTAGTCGTCGGCACCCGCGTCCAGCCCGGCGACGCGGTCCGAGACGCCCTGGCGCGCGGTGAGGACGAGGATCGGCACATCGTTCCCCTCCGTACGGAGACGACGGCACACGCCGAGCCCGTCGAGGCGGGGCATGGAGACGTCGAGGACGATGAGGTCGGGCGCCTCGGTGGCCACGGCCTCGAGCGCGAGCAGGCCGTCCTCGGCGGTGCGCACCTCGTGCCCCTCGAACTCCAGCGCCCGCTGGATCGAGAGGCGGATGCCCGGGTCGTCGTCGACGAGCAGGATCCTCATGGCCCCATCCTCGCCCATCCGGCGCGACGCAGGGCCGGCGGTCGCGTGCGGGGGAGCACGCGTCGCCGACCCTGCACCACGGGGGAGGGTGCCCGGTCGGTCAGCGGCGACCGGGGGTGATGCCGCAGGACTCGGCGGCGGTCCGCATGGCGGCCTTCTGCTCCTCGGTCGGTCGACCCTCGGGCCTGGTCACGCCGGCGTCGGCGAGGCACTGACGCTGCTCCGCGGTGAGGCGCGGGCCGGGTCCACGGTCGCCCCGACGCATGCCCTCGCCCGGGCCGTCGTGGTCGCGCAGCGTGATGCCGCAGGACTCGGCGGCGGCGCGCATGGCGGCCTTCTGCTCCTCGGTCGGCTCGC
>JALRDW010000011.1 GCA_023262065.1 Acidimicrobiia bacterium
CCGGCGGTGACGTTGCGCCGCCGGTCCTGCTCCGGACCGACGCCCGTCCGGCCACCGGTGCGGTCGCAGCGGTGCTGGACGGGGTCGAGGCGGGCGAGGAGGTCGGGTTCGACGAGATCGTCACCCTCCTCTCCGCCCGCGGCGCGGACGCCCAGGCCGTGTACGACGCGGCGGACCGGATCCGGCACCGCACCGTCGGAGACGCCGTGACGTTCGTGCGGAACCGCAACATCAACTACACGAACATCTGCACGTTCAAGTGCCGGTTCTGCGCGTTCTCGAAGGGCCCGCTGTCCCTCAACCTCCGGGGCAACCCGTACCTGCTCGGTGTCGACGAGATCCGACGGCGGGTCGTCGAGGCGGTCGAGTGCGGTGCGACCGAGGTGTGCCTCCAGGGGGGCATCCACCCCGACTTCGACGGTTCGTACTACCTCGACCTCATCCGGGCCGTGAAGGAGGTGGCGCCGGACATCCATGTGCACGGGTTCACCGCGCTCGAGGTGACCGAGGGGGCTCGCCGGCTCGGGGTGTCGTTGCGGGACTACCTCGTGGAGGCGCGGGAGGCCGGACTCGCCACGCTCCCGGGCACCGCCGCCGAGGTGCTCGACGACGAGGTCCGCCGGGTGATCTGTCACGACAAGGTCGACACCGACGAGTGGCTCGAGGCCCACCGGACCGCACACGAGGTCGGCCTCCGATCGAACGTCACGATCATGTTCGGCACCATCGAGGACCCCGGCCACGTCGCGAACCACCTGATCCGCACGCGTGACCTCCAGCGCGTGACGGGTGGCTTCACGGAGTTCGTGCCGCTGCCGTTCGTGCACATGGCGAGCCCGATCCACCTCCAGGGCGGGTCGCGTCTCGGCCCGACGTTCCGCGAGGTGCTCCTCATGCATGCCGTCGGCCGGATCGCCTACCGCGACGCGATCGACAACGTGCAGGTCTCGTGGGTCAAGTGCGGTACCGCCGGGGCACGCCAGATCCTGCAGGCGGGAGCGAACGACCTCGGCGGCACGCTCATGGACGAGAGCATCTCCCGGGCCGCCGGTGCCGCCCACGGCCAGGAGGTGGACGAGCACGAGCTGCGGGAGATCGTGGCGCCCCTCGGTCGTCCGCTCGAGCAGCGGACGACCCTGTACGGGCGGACGACGACCGTCGGACGTCGTCTCCGTCCGATCGATGACGACGGCCTCCTCGCCCGTGCCGCAGCCGCCGAGACCGAGGCCGGCGTCCCGGTGACGCTCGGCCGCCCCGAACCCGGAGCGATGCCCGCATGACCACCCGCACCGACCGCGCCGCCGACTTCGACGTCCTCGCCATCGGCAACGCCCTCGTCGACGTCCTGGCCCACGCCGAGGATGAGTTCCTCGGGGGTCACGGCATGACGAAGGGCTCGATGACGCTCATCGACGCGCTGCACGCCGAGGCGCTCTACGACGCGATGGGGCCCGGGGTCGAGATCTCGGGGGGATCGGCGGCGAACACCGTCGTGGGGCTCGCCGGCTTCGGGGGTCGGGCCGCCTTCATCGGGCGGGTGCGCGACGATCAGCTCGGGGCGGTCTTCGCCCACGACATCCGCGCCGCCGGGGTCCACTACGCGACGCCGCCCGCCACCGTCGGCCCGCCATCGGGGCGGTGCCTCATCCTCGTCACGCCGGACGCCCAGCGCACGATGGGCACCTTCCTCGGGGCGTCGACCTTCCTCACCCCGGACGACGTCGACCCGGATCTCGTGGGTCGGGCCGCCATCACCTACCTCGAGGGGTACCTCTGGGACGAGGCGGATGCGAAGTCCGCGTTCGTCTACGCGGCGAACCTCGCCCACGAGGCGGGTCGGCGGGTGGCCCTGTCGCTCTCCGACGGCTTCGTCGTCGACCGGCACCGCCCGGAGTTCCTCGAACTGGTGTCCGGGCACATCGACATCCTGTTCGCCAACGAGGTGGAGATCTGCTCGTTGTACGAGACCGACTCGTTCGACGACGCACTCCAGCAGGTCAACCACCACTGCGAGGTCGCGGCGCTCACCCGGGGAGCCAAGGGTGCGGTGATCATCGCCGGGGACGAGGTGCACGTGATCGACGCGCAACCGGTGCCGCGGGTCGAGGACACGACCGGGGCCGGTGACCTCTTCGCGGCCGGCTTCCTGTACGGCTTCACCCAGGGTCGGGACCTCGGCACCTGCGGACGGCTCGGCGCGCTGGCCGCCGGCGAGATCATCGGGCACATGGGGGCCCGGCCCGAGGCCGACCTCGCCGCACTGGCCCGCCCCCTGCTGTGACGGGTGCGGGGCGACCCTCGGGGTTCGAGGCGCTCGATCGGGATCTCGACGAACTCGTCCGTACCCATGCGATCGCGGATGCCGACCTCATCCGGGAACTCCTGGTCACCGGGGTCCGGATGGCCGAGGACCACACCTCCCGCGGCGACCTGAAGATCGCCACCGCCGCCATCCGTGAGATGCGGCGCGCGTTCGCTGCGTTCGCGCCGTACCGTTCGGTGCGCAAGGTCTCGATCTTCGGATCCGCCCGCACGGTGCCTGACTCGGCGCTGTATCGGCAGACGGTCGATCTCGCCGCCCGGATGGCCGAACGCGACTGGATGGTCATCACCGGGGCCGGACCGGGCATCATGCGGGCCGGGGTCGAGGGGGCGGGCATCGGCAACGCCTTCGGCGTGAGCATCCGGTTGCCGTTCGAGACCGCGGCTCCCGAGTTCGACGGGGACCGAACCCGCCTCATCCCCTTCCGGTACTTCTTCACCCGCAAGCTGATGTTCATGAAGGAGTCGTCCGGCTTCGTCCTGCTCCCGGGCGGGTTCGGCACGCTCGACGAGTGCTTCGAGCTCCTCACGCTGCTCCAGACCGGCAAGTCGGTGCCGGCGCCGGTGGTCCTGCTCGACGAACCGGGCGGCACGTACTGGTCGCGTTGGGTCGAGTTCATCCGGCACGAACTCGCGGAGGAGTACATCGCGACCCACGACCTCGACCTCGTGAGGGTCACCGACGACGTGGGCGTGGCGGTCGACGAGGTCACGTCGTTCTACGCCAACTACCACTCGATCCGGTTCGTCGAGGGCCGACTGGTCATCCGGCTGCAGCGGGCGCCGGGACCGGACCGGCTCGACGACCTGAGCGCTGCGTTCGAGGACATCCTCGTGTCGGGACGCATCACCGCGGTCGAGGCCGACGCACGTGAGATCGCCGAGCGAGACGCGGTGGAACTGGATCGGGTCTCGCTCCACTTCGACCGCCGAGGTTGGGCCAGGCTGCGGCACCTCATCGACGCGCTGAACGCCGACTGAGGCGACCCGGGCATCAGTCGTCGAGGTCGCCGGGTCCGTCGAGGGCCCGGATGGCCCGTTCGACCGCTCGCCGCGCCTGCAGCACCCGCTTCTCCTCGCTCCGGGCCGCCGCATCGCCGCCGGCCGCTTCGCGCAGTCGATCGTACGCGAGGTCCCTCAGTTCCTCTTCGATCGACCGCAGTCGGTCGACGATCCCACCCGTGTCCACCGTGTGCTCCCCTCCGGTCGGTCGGTCCCGATCGTACCGAGGTATCCCACTACGCTCGCAGCGCATGAGCGCGCTCCACCTCGAGGACCACGTCGAGCGGTCGCGCGACGAGATCCTCGGTCGTCTCGCGGACTGGCTGACGATCCCGTCCATCTCCTGTGACCCGGCGCACGCGCACTCCGTGCGGGCCTCGGCCGAATGGTGTGCGACGGAGATGCGTCGATGCGGTCTCGAGGGCGTTCGGTTGCTCGAGACCCCCCTGCACCCGTCCGTCTACGGCGAGTGGCTCGGTGCCGGTCCGGACGCCCCGACGATCCTGGTCTACGGCCATCACGACGTGCAGCCGGTGGATCCGGTCGAGGACTGGACGAGTCCACCGTTCACCGCGACGGTGCGGGACGGCCAGCTCTTCGCCCGCGGGTCGGTCGACGACAAGGGCCAGGTCATCTACCACCTCGAGGTCGTCCGTGCGCTGCTGGCTCGGGACGGCGCACTGCCGGTCAACCTGAAGTTCGTCATCGAGGGCGAGGAGGAGTTCGGGAGCCCGAACTTCGAGGCCCTCCTCGTCGAGCACGCCGACCTGCTCGCGTGCGACGTCGTGGTCGTGTCCGACACCGGCATGCTCTCGGTGGAGGAACCGTCGATGTGCGTCGGCATGCGCGGGCTGGCCGGGTTCGACGTCCACCTCCGCACCGGCTCCACGGACCTCCACTCCGGGGTGTTCGGCGGTGCCGTCGTGAACCCGGCCCACCTGGTCGCGCGCCTGGTCGCCTCGCTGCACGACGACGCCGGGCGTGTGACGATCCCGGGGTTCTACGCGGACGTCCGGGAGTTGTCGGCGGCGGAGCGTGCGGCGATGGAGTCGCTCCCCTACGACGAGGACGAGTTCCGTCGGCACGCGGGGGGCGCGCCGCTGGCGGGCGAGGCCGGTCGATCCACCTACGAGCGCACGGGCAGCCGTCCGACCGCCGAGGTCGTCGGGATCCACGCCGGGTACGCGGGTGACGGCATGAAGACGATCGTGCCGAGCACCGCGAACCTCAAGGTGACGTTCCGGCTCGTGCCGGATCAGGATCCCGATGCGATCGCCCGAGGGTTCATCGACTGGCTCCGGGCCCGCGTCCCGGCCGGCGTCGACTGTCACATCGAGGAGGAGGGTCGGGTACGGCCCGCCCTGACCCCGGTGGAGCACCCGGCCGTGCGGGCCGCCTCCGTGGCGATCGAACGGGTCTGGGGCCGTGCCCCCTACCTCGTGCGTGAGGGCGGCAGCGGTCCCGAGGAGCCCCTCGGCCGAGTCCTGGCCGCGCCCGTGGTGTTCCTGGGCGTGGGGCTGCCCGACGACAACATCCACGCCCCGAACGAGCGCATCGTGCTCGATCAGTTCTGGAAGGGACTCCTGGCGGTCGGCGAGCTGTGGTTCGAGCTCGCATCGACACCCGGGGTCGTGAAGGGAGCCCGATGACCGGTCCGATCCGTGAGTGGGTGGTCCTGGGGGACCCCAAGCGCAAGAAGCACGTGTACCACTTCGATGTCACCTACCTGACCTCGAGCCACGTCTGCATCTTCGGCCGGGGATGTCAGGGCGTTCTCACGGAACCCGCGGCCGAGCAATCCCAGGGCTGTTGCTCCTACGGCGCGCACTTCTCGGACAAGAAGGACCGGCGCAAGATCGAGAAGCTCGCCAAGGACATCGACCCGGAGATCTGGCAGTTCGCCAAGCAGGGTCGGAAGAAGGGCATCGCGGTCGAGGAGTCGAAGGACGACTGGCGCACCCGGCTCGTGCAGGGTGCGTGCATCTTCCTGAACCGGCCCGACTTCCACCTCGGCGCGGGCTGCGCGCTCCACGTGCACGCGATGCGCGAGGGCGTGCATCACTCCACCGTCAAGCCCGAGGTGTGCTGGCAGGTTCCGCTGCGGAACATCGAGGACTACGACGAGGACGCCGGAGACGGCGTGGTCCACCACCGGATCACCGAGTTCGCCCGGCACGGCTGGGGCGAGGGCGGCGAGGAGTTCGCATGGTGGTGCACCGAGGCACCCGAGGCGTTCTCCGGCTCGCGTCCGGTGTACCGGGAGATGGAACCGGAACTGCGTCTCATGGTGGGCGACGAACTGTTCGAGGCGGTCGCGGCCTACCTCGACGCCCGGATGGCGGCGGCACCGACGCCGGTGCTCCATCCGGCCACCGTGCCGGTCACCCTCACCCGGAAGGGCTGACGCGCGTCAGCGGACGAGGGTGCCGCCGTCCAGCACGATCGTCTCGCCCGTCATCCAGGACGACGCGTCCGAGGCGAGGAAGAGCGCGGCCTGCGCGACGTCGTCGGGTTCCCCGATCCGTCCGAGGGGCTGCATGCGGTTCGCCGCCTCCTCGTTCGGCTCCCACAGCGCCCGGGCCATGTCGGTACGCACCAGTCCCGGCGCGATCGCGTTGACCCGCACGCCCGGTGCGAGTTCCCCGGCGAACTGGCGGGTGAGGTGCAGCAGTGCGGCCTTCGAGACGTTGTAGATGCCGATCCCGGGCGAGGTCCGCAGGCCACCGATCGAGGCCACGTTGATCACCACGCCACCGTGGTCGGCCATCCAGACCCGCCACGCGGCCTGGATCCAGCGCACGGGTCCGGCCACGTTCACGGCGAGGACCTTCTCGAGCGCCGACCCCGGGAGGTCGATCGTCGGCCCGAGGTAGGGGTTCGTGGCCGCGTTGTTCACGAGGATGTCGAGTGCCCCGAGTTCGGTGACGCAGTGGGCGACGGCGGCCTCGACGACATCCGGGTCGCCGGCCGAGCCCCGCCACGCCGTGGCCCGCGCCCCGAGTCCGGTGAGCGCGCCCACCGTCGCATCGAGCTCCGGTTGCTTGCGCGCGACCACGCACACCGCAGCGCCCGCACCCGCGTACGTCTCCGCGATCGCCCGACCGATGCCCCGGGTCCCCCCGGTCACGAGCGCGACCCGACCCTCGAGGGAGCGGTCCGCCAGTGCCACGGTCAGAGGTACAGCCCGGTGCTGCCGTCGTGCTCGGTCGAGGCGACCGCATGCACGTCCCGCTCGCGCAGGATGAGGTACTCGTCACCGCGGATCTCGACCTCGTACCCCGCGTCCGGAGCGAAGAGCACGGCATCGCCCTCGGTCACGTTGCGCACCGTCGGGCCGACCTGCACGACCTCGGCCCACACGAGTCGCCGATCGACGTTCGCAGTGGCCGGGATGAGGATCCCCGAACGGGACTTGCGGTCTCCGGCCTCGCGGGACGGGACGACGAGGATGCGGTCGGCCGTCATGCGGACGGACTGCTTGGACTCACTCTCGGCGATGCGAACCGGTCGGACCATGTCGGCACCCTACCGTCGGACCCGCACGGTCCCCGAAGCCCCTTCGTGGGATCCCTCCACCCCCGGCTAGCCTCGGTGGCCCATGGCGGCGCTCCCCGACCCCACGTCCTCGATCGTCGCATCGGCCCCGCCGCGCCCGGGTGCGTGGCCCCGGATCCGGTCCTACGTGATGCTCACGAAGCCCCGGGTCATCGAGCTCCTGCTCGTCACGACGGTCCCATCGATGATCCTCGCCGAGCAGGGTTGGCCGTCGTTGGGATTGGTCCTCGCGGTGCTGCTCGGCGGCGCGTTCGCGGCCGGGGGCGCCAACACCATCAACTGCTTCATCGAACGGGACCGCGATCAGGTCATGCAGCGGACCCACGCCCGTCCGCTGCCCCGGGGCGAGGTGTCCCCCGTCGCCGCCCTCGTGTTCGGCCTCGTGCTCGAGGTGCTGGCCTTCGCCTGGCTCACCGTCACGGCCAACCTGCTCGCCGCCGTCCTCGCCGTGAGCGCCACGCTGTTCTACGTGTTCGTGTACACGATCTGGCTCAAGCCCCGGAGTCCGCAGAACATCGTCATCGGCGGGGCCGCCGGGGCGGTGCCCGTCCTCGTCGGGTGGGCGGCCGTCACCGGGTCGGTCGGTGCCCCGGCCTGGGTCCTGTTCACGGTCATCTTCCTGTGGACCCCGCCGCACTTCTGGGCGCTCGCCGTCCGCTACCGGGACGACTACGCCCGAGCGGGCATCCCCATGCTCCCGGTGGTGCGCGGCCTGCGGGTCGCCGGACGCCAGATCGCCATCTACTCGGTGCTCGTCGTCCTCACGACGCTCACGCTGCCGTTCGTCGCCGACGTCGGGTGGATCTACACGGTCGCGGCGCTCGTGCTGGGCACCTGGTTCGCGCTCGCGGCGTTCCGGCTCGGACGCGGGATGGATCCGGAGCGCGCCATCCGGTTCTTCACCTTCTCGAACACCTACCTCGCGCTGCTCTTCGCCGCGGTCGCGATCGACGTGCTCGTCCGCCGCGCGCTGGGCTGATCCGTGGGCGCCCGGCGACCCCTGCTCGTCGTGACGGTGATCGCGGGGACCGCACTGGTGGTCTGGGGTGTCGTCGCCGCGCTGGACGCGAGCGGTCCCGCTCCGGATCCGGCCGTGCCGACCACCGCGTCACGGGTGCCGCCGACCCCGACCACGGTCGATCTCCGGCCGACCGACCCGGGGATCGCCGAGGTCGGCGATGGGGCTCCGGCGATCGACCTCCCGGCACTCGACGGCGGAGGGCGGGTGCGCGCCGGGGGTGGGCCGGGCCGACCGACACTCCTCAACTTCTGGGCCTCGTGGTGCATCCCCTGCCGGGAGGAGTTCCCGGTCCTGAGTCGGCTCGACGATCGGTACGGTCCCGACGGCCTCCGGGTCCTCGGGGTCACGTTCCGGGACGCTCCCGCCGACGCCCGGCGGTTCGTGGCCCGCGAGAACGCGGGATGGGAGATGGCCCACGACGCCGAGGGGCGGGCCGCACGGGCCTACGGGGTCCGGGCCGCGCCGCAGACCGTGCTCATCGCCGCCGACGGTTCCATCGTGCGACGGTGGTACGGCCGACCCTCCGAGGACGCCCTGGACGC
>JALRDW010000020.1 GCA_023262065.1 Acidimicrobiia bacterium
CAGACCCGACACGGCGCGATCCCAGGCATCGGGGGCCTTGTCACCAAGGAACCGATCCACCTCCGCCGGGGTCGGCGGGAGGCCGGTCAGATCGAGGTGGAGACGGCGCAACAAGGTGATGCGATCGGCCTGGCCATGGCGGGGGTCGCCCCGTGATCATCGGCAGCTACGAGGTGCTGCTCGAGCAGCGCACCGACGTCCGGCGCGCCTCGGCCCTCGTCGTACCGATCGCGTCGATCCTCGGCGCGCTGGTCATCGCCGGGGTGTTCCTCTGGCTCACCGGGCGACCGGCGCTCAGCGTCTACGCGCGCCTCGTGCGCGACGGGTACGGCAGCTGGTACTCGATCTCGGACACGCTCGGGCAGGCGACCCCGCTCATCCTCACCGGGTTGGCCGCGGCGTTCGCCTTCCGCATGAACCTCTACAACATCGGCGGCGAGGGCCAGCTCTACGCCGGTGCGATCGGCGCGTCCTGGGCGGGTCTGGCGATCGCGCCCCACGTGAGCGGTCCGGTCGCGGTCCTCGCGGTCCTCCTCGCCGGCATGGTCGGCGGGGTGCTCTGGATCCTGATCCCGGCGATCGCCCGGGCCTTCCTGCACACGAGCGAGATCGTCACGACGTTGCTGTTCAACTACGTCGCGCTGTTCCTGATGCAGTACCTGATCTTCGGGTCGTCCTCGTTCTGGCGCGACCCCGACTCGAAGAACTTCCCGCAGGGCAGACCACTCCCGGATGTCGCGCACTTCCCCCAGCTCCACTTCCCGCGTGACGTCGCGGGCCTCGACTTCCCGTCGGGGCTGACGGCCATCCACCTCGGGCTCGGCGTCGCCGTGCTCGCCATCCTCGCGGTCTGGTTCCTGCAGCAGCGCACCTCCTTCGGGTTCGACATGCAGGTCGTGGGCTCGTCCGAGCGGGCCGCCCGGTACGCCGGCATCCCGATCAAGCGCACGGTGATCGCGGTGATGCTCATCTCCGGCGGGCTCGCCGGGCTCGCCGGCGCCGGCGAGGTCGGGGGTCGTGCGTACGCGCTCGACCCGAACGGCCTCGTGCTCGGTCTCGGGTACACGGGCATCGTCGTGGCGGCGCTCTCGCGGTACAACCCGTTCGCCGTCGGCCTCGTGGCCGTCCTCCTCGCGGGGTTGCGCACCGGCGCCGACGCACTGCAGGGCGCAACGGGTCCGCTCCGGGTGCCGGTGGCCATCGCGTTCATGCTCGAGGGCGCGATCCTCCTCGCCGCGCTCGGCGGCGAGGTGTTCCGGCGCAACCGGCTCGTCGTTCGCCGAATCCGGGAGGCCCCCGCGTGATGACCGGGTCCGGCCTTGCCTCCGGCGGGATCAACGCCAACGTCTGGGTCGTCGCGCTGGCCGGCGCGATCTCCTTCGGCGTCCCCCTCGTACTCGCGGCGCTCGGCGAGATCCTCGCCGAGCGCTCCGGGGTGCTGAACCTGGGGGTCGAGGGGATGATGCTCGTCGGTGCGGTGAGCGCGTTCCTGGTGGCCGATGCCACCGGGAGTCCGTGGCTCGCCCTCCTCGCGGCCGTGGCGGCTGCGGCCGCGCTCGCCGCGGTGCACGCGTTCCTCTGCGTGACCCTGCGTGCCAACCAGATCGTCAGTGGCCTCGCGCTCGTGATCTTCGGTGGCGGGGTGGCCCGTTTCGTGGGCTCCTCGGTCGAGGGCCAGCCGCGCGGCGCGGAGATCGACCCGATCCGCATCCCGGGCCTGGCCGACCTCCCCGTGATCGGGCGCGTCGCCTTCCAGCAGGACGTCCTCGTCTACGCGACCGTCGTCGTCACCGCACTCGTCGCCCTGTACATCGTGCGGACGCGGCCGGGACTCGCGCTGCGGGCGGTCGGGGAGTCGCCGGCGACGGCGGACGCCGCAGGGATCGCGGTGGCCCGGGTGCGGTACGTGCATGTGATCGTCGGCGGCGCGTTCGCCGGGGCGGGTGCGGCCTACACGATGCTCGTGGTCGTCCCGTCCTGGAACGGCGCGGCCACCACGGACGGCATCGGGTGGATCGCGCTCGCGCTCGTGGTCTTCGCGTCGTGGCGGCCGTGGCGCGCACTCGCCGGTGCGGTCATCTTCGGGTTCGCCCTGCGGGCGAACTTCACGCTGCAGGCCGCGGGCATCACCGCGGTACCGGCCGAGATCCTGTCCATGCTGCCCTACCTGCTCACGATCGTCGTGCTCATCGCTCTCGCGCCCACCGCGGTGCGACGGCGGGCCGGCGCGCCGAGTGCGCTCGGGCAGGCCTACGTACGGGACGAACGATGAGGACCGTGATCGGTCCGACCCCTGAGGAGGAACGATGAGCGATGCAGGCGGCGCGGTCGAGATCGACCAGCGCACGGCACCGCGTGAGGTGCTCACCTACGAGCGGTTCGGCACCGCGATCCGCGAGCTCGCCGGCTCGGTGATCGAGAGCGGGTTCGAGCCGGACTGGATCCTTGCGATCGCGCGGGGTGGCCTCATCATCGGCGGCGCGATCGCGTACGCGATGGGGCACAAGAACATCGCGACCGTCAACGTCGAGTTCTACACGGGCATCGACGATCGTCTCGACGTCCCGGTGGAACTGCCGCCCGTGCTCAACATGGACGACCTCGTGAACCGACGGGTACTCGTGGTCGACGACGTCGCCGACACCGGCGAGACCCTCCAACTCGTGCTCGACAAGTGCCGGCCGCACGTGGAGGAGATCCGTTCGGCCGTCCTGTACCACAAGCCGCGCTCGGTGGTGGCCCCCGACTACGCCTGGCGGGTCGTCGACGCCTGGATCGACTTCCCGTGGTCCGCGCTCCCGCCGGTGGGTCGCACGGTCGAGGCGCCGTGACCGCGCCGATCTCGGCCCGTCGCGGACCCGTGGCCCGGTTCCTCCGGAACCCGGTCCTCTGGTCGATCGTCGGTCTGCTCATCCTCGCGATCGTCGGGTCCATGCTCGCAGTGACGACCGTGGTCGTCCGCAAGGAGCGGAGCGACGCGTCGCGGCAGCGGCGGCTCGCCCCGTTCTACGAGCCACCGAGCGGCTGGCGAGCCGCACCCGTGGGGGCGCTCCTGCGGGAGCAGCCCCTCGGTGCGACCATCGCCGGCGCGCAGGCATGGCGGATCCTGTACCGGTCGGAGCGGGCCGACGGCACACCGACCGTGTCGAGCGGCATGGTGCTCGCTCCGTCGGGGGACGCGCCGGTCGGCGGGCGGCCCGTGGTCGCGTGGGCCCACGGCACCGTGGGCCTCGGGGACACCTGTGCACCCTCGCGGTCGCGCAACCCACTCGGGCAGCTCGCGTGGGCCGAGGGCATGCTGCGCGCCGGGATGGTCGTCACCGCGACCGACTACGCCGGTCTCGGCACGCCCGGTGTGGAGCGGTACCTGATCGGTGAGGATGAGGCCCGGGACGTCCTGAACTCGGTCCGGGCCGCTCGGGCGCTGCCGACGGGTGCGGCGGCGCGGGTCGCGGTGTACGGGCACTCGCAGGGTGGACACGCCGCGCTCTGGACCGGCACCGTCGCGCCCCGGTACGCCCCCGAGTTCGAGGTGGTCGGCATCGCCGCCGGCGCACCGGCCGCGGAGTTGGCGGCGCTCGTCCGCCTGCAGGATCGCAACGCCGTGGCCTGGGTGATCGGGCCGGAGGTCGTCGCCTCGTGGCCGCTCGACGACCCGTCGCTCGACCCGCGGGCGATCGTGAGTGACGCCGGCCTCCGCTTCGGGGCGTCGATCGGGCGGCGCTGCATCCTCGAGGGGGCACTCGAGGGGATCATCCTCCAGCGGTTCGGACGCCAGTACTTCCGCGGTGATCCCACCCGCGATCCGGCCTGGGGTGCGGCGTTCGCGGCGCAGACGCCGCCGCCGCTGCCCGCCGGCCTGCCCGTGCTCGTGGCCCAGGGCCTCGACGACACCGTCGTGCTCCCCGAGACCACGGCGCTGCTCGCGCAGCGGTGGTGCGCGGCCGGGAGTCGGCTCACCATGGCCTGGCTCGGCGACCTCGGGCACGTGAAGACCGGGCTCACGGCCGGGCCGTTGGCCGGCACCTGGTTCCAGCAGCGCTTCGCCGGGGTGCCGGCGGGGACGACCTGCGGGACGATCGACCCGATCCCGGCGGCGCCCGAACCGACCTAGAACAGGCGGGTCTGCGGCAGTTCGTGACCGCGCAGATCGTCGAGGTCGACCTCGACGCACTCGATGCCCCGGCTCTCGGCGAACACCCGGGCCTGGGGCTTGATGCGCGTCGCGACGAACATCCCGCGGGTCGGAGCCAGACGGGTGTCGAGGTCGAGGCGCTCCTGGTACCGGATGAGCTGCTCGACACCCGCGATCTCGCCGATCCGTTTGATCTCCACGACCACCGCTCGCCCGGCCGCGTCGCGGCACAGGAGGTCGACCGGTCCGATGTCGGTCGGGTACTCGCGCTTGATGAGGGTGAGGCCGTCGGTGAGCGCCTCGACGCGCGCCGCGATGAGGACCTGGAGCTCGGCCTCCACTCCATCCTTCTCGAGGCCCGGGTCCTCGCCGAGGTCGACGGTGTGGTCGTGGAGCACCTCGAGCAGCGACACGGTGAGGGTCTCGCCCTTCGGGTTCGTGGCCACGATGACCCCGTCGGCCTCGCGGATCTCGCACGGCGGGGTCATCCAGTTGAGCGGCTTGTAGGCCTTGGCGTCGCAGTGCACGGCGATCGAGCCGTCCGCCTTGAGGATCACGAGGCGGGTCGCCTCGCCGAGGCGCGCGCCGAGTCGGCCCGCGTACTCCACCGTGCACCGCGCCACCACCATCCGCACGGCCCCGTCATAACACGCGACGGTCCTCGGGCGTACGCTCCGACCATGTCCTTCTACGACCAGGTGCTGCGGGAACTCGTGGCCGCGTTCGGCGCGGCGCTGCTCATCGGCAACGGGCTCGCACTGGCCCGGCGCCGGGCCGACGCCCGCACCGGGCACACCGGTCGGCGGGAGGACGAACTCGTCCAGGCCCCGGTCGGGCGAACGGTCGCCTTCATGGTGCTCGGTGCGGTCATGCTCGTGGCCGGCCTGGCCGCGCTCGTCGTCTTCTGAGACTGCCGGGACGGGGGACCGGACCGTCGCTAGCGTGGCGGTCACCGCACCACACGATCGGAAGTGACCATGCGCCGCACCCTCACCGCCCTCGTCGTCACCTCGGCACTCCTCACCCTCGGTGCCTGCTCGCAGGTCGAGGAGGCGGCCAAGCAGGTGGCGAACCGGGTCGAGTGCGGCGCGACCACGAAGTTGGCCGAGCAACTCCCGCAGGGCGACGACCTCGACGAGGCGACCATCTCCCGGGGAGCATCGCTGGCCCGGCGGCTCGACTCGGTGCTCGGACGCATCCCGGGCGACCGGGTGCCGCCGGCGATCACCGACGCGATCCGTACGGCGTCAACCGATCTCGACGCCGCGGCGAAGGGGTACGACGCGGACCCCGCCGCGGCGAAGGCTCGGGCCGCGGCCGCGGTCGCGGCCGTGCGCACCGCGGTCACCGACGCGACGACCGGTCTCGGCTGCTGATCGTCACAGGGGCAGCGCGAACCACACGGTCAGCCCGTACTTCACGCCGGTCCGAACGGGCGCGCCCCCGTGCGGATGGGTGACGAGCGAGGGCCACGCCACGAGGTCGCCGACGCCGAGGTCGCGCCCATCCCAGTCCTGGCGGGGGAAGACGAGCTCGCCACCCGTGAAGCCACGGTTGAGTCGCAGGCTCGCGCTGATCTGAGCGACGTCGTGGTGCAGCGGCAGGTGGTCGGTGAGCGGTCCGGGTTCGTACCGGATCACGAACGCGTCGTGGATCGGCGTCACCGCGACCTCGGGCCAGTGGGCCACCAGCCGAGGCCACACCGCCGCCCGCAGGTCGGCCTCGAGTCGGTCGAGGAGTGCCGGGTCGATCGTCCGCAGTGAGACCTCGAGGCCCGGGACCGGGTCGTCCGGATCCGGGGCCCAGCGGTTCGCAGCCTCGACCACCGGGCCGTTTTCGAGCAGGCTGATGACGACGTCCGCCCCGCGCACGGCGTCTTGCACCTGGGCATGAAC
>JALRDW010000036.1 GCA_023262065.1 Acidimicrobiia bacterium
ACGAGCCCATCGAGATGACGTACTTCGGGTCCGGCATCTGCTCGTAGAGACGGCGGATCGCCGGGGCCATCTTGTCGGTGACGGTGCCCGAGATGACCACGAGGTCGGCCTGCCGAGGGCTGGCCGGGAAGGGGATGACGCCGAGACGCATCATGTCGTAGCGCGGGCTGGCCAACGCCGCGCCCATCTCGATCGCACAGCACGCGAGGCCCCACTGGAACATCCAGATGGAGTACTTGCGGCTGTAGTTGAGCAACCAGGTCAGCGGCTTGGCCGCCGGCTTCTGGAGCAGACCGCTGTCGGCTAGGCCCACCGGAGTACCCCCTTGCGCCAGGCGTACACGAGACCGAGGGCGAGCAGCAGGATGAACACGATCATCGAGACGAGGGCGGTGACGCCGAGCGCCTCGAGGTGGATCGCCCACGGGAAGATGAACACCGCCTCGACGTCGAACATGACGAAGAGCAGGGCGTAGACGTAGTACCGGACGTTCGACTGGCCGAACCCGGCGATGGCGTTCGAACCCGCCTCGTACGCCAGGTACTTCTCGGGCTGGGGTCGCCGGGGTCGGATGAGGCGGCCGAGCCCGAGCATCGCCCCGACCATCACGAGGGCCGCCAGCACGAACACCGCGACCGCGAGGTAGTTGCGGTAGTACTCCGTCACGCCAGCCTCCACCCCGGTCCGCCCGAGCCGCGGCGAGCATAGCCGTGGGTCTTCGGCGCTCCCCGAACCACTCCGGACGGTGTGTCGTGCACGCGGATCACCCTCGGAACAGCAGCGTCGCGCGTTCGGCGACGTGCACGAGTGCGGCCGGCGCGACGCCCACGATGACCGTGAGCGCGCAGGCGACGGCGATGACGATGGTGGTCCCCGGGTCGGCCCGCACCGGGGCCGGCGGCGCCGCCTCGCCCTCCTCGACCGGGAGGAACATGGTGAGGACGATGCGCAGGTAGACGAAGGCGGCGATGGCGGCCGTGAGCATGCCGATGAGCGCCAGCAGGTAGGACTCCCCGGCCACGGCGGCCGCGAACACCCGGAACTTGGCCACGAACCCGGCGGTGAGCGGGACCCCGGCCTGGGCCAGCAGGAGCAGCACGAACGCGTAGGCCAGGGCGGGGCGCCGCTGGGTCAGACCCCGGAATCGGCTGAGCGCCGAATCGGCGTCACCCCGCCCGGTGACGAGTCCGACGACGGCGAAGGAGCCCAGGGCGAGGAAGGCGTAGATCGCCAGGTAGGTCAGCGAGGAGGCCAGGCCCCGGTCACTCGCCGCCTCCACGCCGATGAGGATGAACCCGGCGTGGTTGATCGACGAGTAGGCGAGCATCCGCTTCACGTCGGTCTGCACCACGGCGCCGATGGAGCCGACGAGGAGGGACAGCACCGCGAGGCCCCAGATGATCGGGCGCCAGTCGGCCGAGCTCGATCCGAGGCCGGTGTAGAGCAGGCGGAGCAGGGCGGCGAAGGCGGCGGCCTTGGTCGCCGAGGCCATGAACGCGGTGACCGGGGTCGGTGCGCCCTCGTACACGTCGGGGGTCCACATCTGGAACGGGGCGGCGGCGACCTTGAACCCGAGCCCCACGAGCATCAGCGCGAGCCCGACGAGGAGTGCACCCCCGTCGAGCAGGGTGTTGTCGGCCAGGAACCGGGCGATGAGCGTGAGGTTCGTCGAGCCGGTCGCACCGTAGGTGAGCGCGACGCCGTACAGGAACACCGCCGACGCGAACGCGCCGAGCAGGAAGTACTTGAGGCCCGCCTCGAGTGAGGCGTTCCGACGGCGATCGAACGCCGCGAGCACGTAGAGCGGGATCGACACGATCTCGAGCGCCACGAACACGGTGATGAGGTCGTTCGCCGAGGCCATGGCGACCATGCCGGCGGACGACAGCAGCATGAGCGTGAGGTACTCGGGGCCGTCGAGGCGCTCCCGGATGAGGTACCGACTGGCGAGGAGCACCGCCATCGCGGTCGCGAAGACGACGACGAGGCCGATGAACGCGGCGAAGCCGTCGACCGCGACCATGCCCGAGAGCGACTGGTAGGGGCCGTCGACGCGGAACCGGCGCCACTGGGCGAGCAGGGCGAGGGCGGCGAGGCCGAGTCCGAGGACCGTGATGGCCATCGCCACCGGGTACGCCGCGGGCCGCTTGCGGATGAGCGAGCGGGCCAGCACGATCACGACCGCGGTGAGTCCGAGGATCGCGACCGGTGCGATCGAGAGCCAGTCGACCCCGGGGGTCGTGATGCGGGCGGCGGCGAGCGGGTTCACTCGGCCTCCTCCGACTCGGCCCCGGCCGGGGTCTCCTCGGACTCGGGTGCGGACGGGGTCGGCGCCTCGTACCCGGTGGAACGCTCGACGTGCGCGACGACCGCCTTCACGGACGGACCGATCCGGTCGAGGACCGGACGCGGGTAGAAGCCGAGGAACAGGCTGAGCCCGAGCAGCGGGACCACGCAGGTGAGTTCACGGATGGAGAGATCACGGATCGTCGCGTTCTCCCCCTCCGGCACCCCGGTGAACGCCCGCTGCACCGCCCAGAGCAGGTACACCGCGGCGAGGATCACGCCGCTGGCCGCGACCACGGCGAACCAGCGGTGGGTGAGGAACGCACCGAGCAGCGCGAGGAACTCGCCGACGAAGCCCGAGAAGCCGGGCAGACCCACCGATGCGAACGCGGTCATCACGAAGAGACCGCCCATGACCGGCGCGGCCTTCCAGAGCCCGCCGAAGTCAGCGATGAGCCGGGTGTGACGGCGCTCGTAGAGGAACCCGACGATGAGGAACAGCACCCCCGTGGTCAGACCGTGCGAGAGCATCGTGAAGATCGCGCCGTCGAGGCCCTGCTGGGTGAGGGCGAAGATGCCGAGCACCACGAACCCGAGGTGGGCGATCGAGGAGTACGCGATGAGCCGCTTGAGGTCGGGTTGCATCGCGGCGACGATCGCTCCGTAGATGATCCCGACCACCGCGAGCGTGAGCAGCACCCAGGCGTAGCGCACCGTCGGGTCCGGGAACAGCGGCAGGACGAACCGCAGGAACCCGTAGGTCCCGAGCTTCAGCATGAGGCCGGCCAGGATGACCGAGCCGGCGGTCGGCGCCTCGGTGTGGGCGTCCGGCAACCACGTGTGCAACGGGAACAGCGGAACCTTCACCGCGAACGCGATCGTGAACGCGGCGAAGAGCCACGCCGCGGTCGCCGGGGCCAGCCCGGCCGGCGCCCAGCGCTGCAGCACGCGGATGTCGAAGGTGAGCAGCCCGGTCGCGTCCTGGTGGAGGTACGCGACGGTGAGGATGCCGACGAGCAGGAACGCTGATCCGGCCATCGTGTAGATGAAGAACTTCATGGCCGCGTACTGGCGGCGTCCGTGGCCCCAACCCGCGATGAGGAAGTACATCGGGACGAGTGAGAGCTCGAAGAACACGAAGAACAGGACCAGGTCGAGCGAGAGGAACGCACCCATGAGCGCGGCCTCGAGCACGAGGATCCACGCGGTGAAGGCCTTGGCCCGTTCCTCGACCCGCTGGGATGCGAGGAGCGCGATCGGCGTGAGGATCGCGTTGAGCACCACCATGAACAGGCTGATGCCGTCGATCCCGACGATCCAGCGGATGCCGAGGTCGCTCGACCACGAGTGGTCCGAGAGGAACTGGTAGCCCGCCCGACCCGTGCGGAAGTCGGCCAGCATCCAGAGCGTGACGCCGAGGGTCGCCAGCGCGGTGATCTGCCCGATGATGCGGACGCTCTCGACCCGCTTTCCGCTGACCATCGTCGTGGCGATCGCGCCCACGAGGGGCAGGAGGATGAGGGTGGCGAGGACCGGGAACGTCACAGCGACCTCACCAGCACGTAGACGAGCAGGGCGACCACGCCTGCGAACGCGACGATCGCGTACTGGCGGACGATGCCCGACTGCAGTCGGCGCAGACCGCCGCCGATCGCGGACACCCCGCTGGCCACGCCGTTCACCGCCCCGTCGATGATGCCCTGGTCCACGACCCGGGCGGTCCAGTCCGCGAACGCGCGCACCGGTCCGCCGACGAGCCGACCGATGGTCGAGTCGACGTAGTAGGCGTTGCCGAAGACCCGACCGAGCGCGCCGAGCCGCCGGTTGACGGGATCGTCGTCGGGATCGTCGAGGCCACGCCGGTACATCGAGATGGCGACCGCGATCCCGGTGACCGCGAGGCCCACCGCGACGACCGAGAGGCCGAAGCCGGCGAGGAACGAGGTCGGGTAGATCGGCTTGACCCCCTCGAACGCCGGTTCGAGGAAGTGCCCGAGGATCTCGATGCCCTTGAACGGCAGGATGATGAGGCCGCCGATGACCGCGAGGAAGGCGAGGACGAGGACCGGGGCGATCATCGTCGGGGCGCCCTCGTGCGGATCATGCGTGAGCCACGGCTCCTTGGGTGCCGCCGGGTACGCAACGGTCGGGCTCTCGGTCGAGATCTCGTGGTGCCCGGCGTCGTGGTCGGCGTGCGCCTCGTGGGCGTCCTCGCCGTGCGCCGCGGCCCGGAACCGTTCGTTGCCCAGGAAGACGAGGAAGGTCTCGCGGGTCATGTAGAACGCGGTGAGCACCGCAGCGAGCAGGCCGATGACCCAGACCGCGTAGTCCCCGTGGAAGAACGCCTTCGCCAGCACCTCGTCCTTGGCCCAGAACCCGGCGAACGGGGGCAGACCGGCGATCGCGAGCCAGGCCACGATGAAGCCGAGGGCCGTGAGCGGCATGTAGCGCCGCAATCCACCCATCGTGCGGATGTCCTGGTTCTCGCCGGTGCCGTGGATCACGGTGCCCGAGCCGAGGAACAGCGCGGCCTTGAAGAACGCGTGCGCCACGACGAGACCGATGGCGGCGCCGTACGCGCCCACCCCGAGGGCGAGGAACATGTAGCCGAGCTGGCTGACGGTGGAGTACGCCAGCACCCGCTTGATGTCGTTCTGCACGAGTGCGACCGTGGCTGCGGTGATCGCAGTGATCGCGCCGACCCACATGACGACGTCCTGGGAGACCTGGCTCGCCTCGAAGAATGGGTGGGCACGGGCGACGATGAAGATGCCCGCGGTGACCATGGTGGCGGCGTGGATGAGGGCGGAGACCGGGGTCGGGCCCTCCATCGCGTCGGGCAGCCAGAAGTGCAGCGGGATCTGCGCGCTCTTGCCCACCGCGCCGAGGAACAGCAGCAGGGCGATCGCCGTCGCGGTCCCACCCGCGAGCTCGCTGACCCCCTCCGAGGCCGCGCCGTAGTCCAGCGTCCCGAGGTGGGCGAAGATGAGGAACATCGCGAGCATGAACCCGAAGTCACCGATCCGGGTCGTGACGAACGCCTTCTTGCCGGCCACCGCCGCCGAGTTCCGCTCGAACCAGAACGAGATGAGCAGGTACGAGCACAGGCCCACGCCCTCCCACCCGAGGAAGGTGACGAGGAAGGACGATCCGAGCACCAGCACGAGCATCGACGCGACGAACAGGTTGAGGTACGCGAAGAAGCGGCTGAACCGGGCGTCGCCGTGCATGTACCCGATCGAGTACAGGTGGATGAGCGTGGCGATGCCGGTGACGAAGAGGATCCAGGTGATCGAGATCGGATCGGCGAGGAAGCCCATCTTCACCTCGAACCCGCCCGAGGCGAACCAGTCGAAGACGGTGACGACGTGCCGGTGCTCGGCCTCGGACGGGAGTCCGACGAAGGCCACGGCCATCACGATCGAGGTGAGGAAGGACAGGAACATGAGTCCCGTGGCGATCCAGCCGGAGATCGGCTCACCGATGCGCTTGCCGAACAGCAGCAGGACCGCCGCCCCGAACGCCGGGAACGCAGGGACGAGCCAGATGAGGTCGAGCGTGCCCATCAGCCCCTCAACTCCGCGATGTCATCGGCGGTCGCACCGCTGCGGCGCCGCCGGAACACGGCGACGATGAGGGCCAGTCCGATGGCGACCTCGGCCGCGGCGACCACGAGGACGAAGAACACCGACACCTGACCGCCCACGTCGTCGAGTTGGGTCGAGAAGGCGACGAAGGACAGGTTCACCGCGTTGAGCATGAGCTCGACACACATGAACATCACGATGACGTTGCGGCGCACGAGCATGCCCACGCCACCGATCGAGAAGAGCAACGCGGCGACGACGAGGTACCAGGTCGCGGTCGGGGTCATGCCGCCTCCTCCTCGTCGGCGTTGGAGCGCCGGGCGAGGGCGACCCCGCCGACCACGCCGACCACGAGGAGCGCCGACGTGAGCTCGAACGGCCACAGGTACGTGGTGAAGAGGGCCCGGGCGACGTGCTCGACGTTGCCGCCGGCCTCACCGCGCAGCGGTCCCGTCGCGGTCTCGGCCCCGGTCGCCCAGCGGTTGCCCATGATGCCGACGAGGAGCACGAACCCGATCAGGCCGAGGCCGATGGCGAGCGGCCGCTGGATGCGCAACGGATCGCCGAGGGACTCCTCGCGGTCGACGCCGAGCAGCATGATCACGAAGAGGAACAGCACCACGATCGCCGACGCGTAGACGATGACCTGCACCGCCGAGAGCAGGTACGCCTTCTGCAGCACGAAGAACCCGGCGATCGCCAGCAGCGTGCCCACGAGCCACAGCGCCGAGTGGACCGGGTTGCGCGAGATGACCACGCCGATCGCACAGCCCAGCGCGATGAGGGCGAAGACCACGAAGAGGATGGTCACGAACATCAGGCGCTCTGCCCCTGTTCCGGGTCCCGCACCCCGAACCCGAGTTCACCCGACCAGTTGACCCGTCCCTCGTAGTCGGCGTCGCCGGCCGGTGAGGTCGCGCGCATCCAGCCGCTCGTCCGGTCGTCCTCGTCGCCGAGCCACAGCTCCCAGGGCTGGCGTCGGGCCCGCCCCTCGTCGTCGACGAGGAGCTCGGCCTTGGTGTAGATCGCATCGGCCCGGTTCTCGAACGAGAACTCGAACAGCTTGGACTCCGTGATCGCCTCGGTCGGGCAGGCCTCCACACACATGTCGCAGTGGATGCAGCGGAGGTAGTTGATCTCGTACACGAAGCCGTAGCGCTCGCCGGGCGACACCGGCGCGTCGGGCGGGTTGTCGGCCCCGCGCACGTAGATGCACTTCGCCGGGCACACGCCGGCGCAGAGCTCGCAGCCGATGCACTTCTCCATGCCGTCCTCGTACCGGTTCAGCACGTGACGACCGTGGAAGCGGTCGGGCTTCGGACGCTTGGTCGTCGGGTAGTCCCCGGTGACCCGCGGCTTGAACATCTGCTTCAGCGTCACGCCGAAGCCGGAGAATCGGCCCACTACCGGATCTCCTCCAGGAACTCGCTGCGCTTCGGCATCGAGAGCCGGAGCAGACCCAGTACGGCGATCGCGCCGACCACGGTGGCCGGGACGACGAGGAACAGGTTCCATCCCTGGTCGCGGCCGACGATGATCGTGCCGCTCACCATGATCCAGAGGAACGCGAGCTCGATGAGCCACTTCCAGCCGAGGTCCATGAGCTGGTCGTAGCGCAGGCGCGGGAGCGAGGCCCGGATCCACACCGTGCCGAAGAGCAGCGCGAGCAACTTGGCCACGAACCAGAAGATCGGCATGAGCCAGGTGTTCACCGGGTTGTCGGCGGGCAGGAACCCGAGGGAGGGACCGGAGGGCCCGCCGAGGAACAGCGTGACCGCGATCGCCGACATCGTGATGAGGTTCATGAACTCGGCCAAGAAGAAGATCGCGAAGCGGATGCCCGTGTACTCCGTGTGGAATCCGCCGACGAGTTCCTGCTCGGCCTCGACGAGGTCGAACGGCGGGTGGTTCGTCTCGGCCACGGCCGAGATGATGTAGATGACGAACGCGATGAACGCGGGGATCACGTACCAACGCCCGAGCGAGGTGATCCCGGTCCACGACTGCTGCTCCGCGATGGCCCGGGTCGAGAGCGTCCGGGTCTGGAGCAGCACGCCGACGATGGCGAGTCCGAACGCCGCCTCGTAGGAGAGCAGCTGGGCCGAGGCGCGCACCGAGCCGAGCAGCGGGTACTTGGAGCCCGACGCCCACCCGGCGAGCATGACGCCGTAGAGCCCGAGCCCCGACATCATGAGCAGGAACAGGATGCCGATCGGGATGTCCGCGAGCTGGATGTAGGTCCAGTGCCCGGCGATCGAGACCTTCCCGCCGATCGGGACGATGGCGAACGCGAGGAACGCGGTCATGAGCGAGATGTACGGGGCGAGGAAGAACACCCGCCGGTCCGCGGTGTCCGGCACCGACTGTTCCTTGAAGAACAGCTTGATGCCGTCCGCGAGGGTCTGGAGCAGACCCCAGGGGCCGGCCGTGTCCGGCCCGACGCGGTTCTGCATGTCCGCGATGACCTTGCGCATGAACCAGACGTAGAACATCACCGCGACCAGCAGGAAGGCGAAGATCGCGACGGTCTTGCCGATGACGATGAGGACGACCGTCAGGTCGATCGGGCCGTTGAGGAGCGGATCGCCGGCGGCGAGCAGGCGGTTCACCGGACCGTCTCCACCCTCAGGTCGGTCACCACGCTCGTCGCGTCGACGAGGTCGCCGACGCCCACACCCCCGAGGTTGAAGGCCATGACGGCCACCCCGAGCGGCACGGTGGTGTCGCCGGTGAGGGCGAGGGTCTGGGTCCCCCGGGACGTGGTGATGCGGACCGGGTCGCCGTCGGCCACGCCGATGCGCGAGATCTCCTGCGGGTGCACCCGCAGTGCGGTCTCCGGCACGAGCCCGGCCAGCGACGGCGACGCGCTCACGGTGCGGCCGGCGTCGTAGAGGCGCCGGCCCGCCACGAGGCGCAGCGCGTAGTTGTCCCGACCCGGGGTCGGGCGCGCCTCGGCCCCGGTCCAGGTGATCGTCGCGGCGTCCGGGAGGCCGGCGGCGGGGACCTGGGCCGGACGGGGCTCGTCGGACGCGTCGATCGCCTCCGGCGCCGCGTCGGGGTCGGAGGCCTCGGCGGCCTCGACCTCCGGCTCGGCCGGGGCGATCGGCTCCCAGGAGAAGTCGGTCACCGGGATGCGGCGCGCCTCGAGCACCAGCTCGTCCCGGTGGTCCGCGAGCGGCAGCACCACGCCGTCGCGGGCGCGGCGCAGGAGGATCGCGTCGACCTCGGCGAAGCCGGGCGCGACCGCTGCGATCTCGTCCTGCAGCTCGGTCTCGTCCTCGAGGTCGAAGTCGGTGCCGAGTCGGAGCGCGAGCTCCCCGGCGATCCGCCAGTCCGGCATCGGACTGCCGTCGGGCGAGACCTTGCGGGCGACCCGCTGCACGCGGCCCTCGAGGTTCGTGGTGGTGCCGGACTTCTCGCCCCAGAGGGCCGCCGGGAGCACGACGTCGGCCGCGGCCACCGCCTCGGTGCGGTTCGCGTCGACCGCGACCACGAATCCGGCGCCGCGCACGCCGGCCCGGGCGAGGTGCCGATCGGGGAAGTCGTCGGTGACGTCCGCGCCCACGAGCACGAGCGCGCCCACCCGACCCTCGGCGGCGGCGCCGAGGATGCCGGTGGCATCGAGCCCGCGGGCCGCCGGCACGCGGCCCCACGCCGCGGTGAACCGTTCCGCGCCGGACTCGAGCGAGACGCGACCGGGCAGCACGCCCGGGGCGAGACCGACCTCGAGCGCCCCGCGCACGTTGCCGCGCCGCAGCGCCATGAGGAACCGCGCCTCCGGCAGATCGGCGAGCACACCGGCCGCGGCCACGGTCGCGTCGGCCGCCGTGGCGACGTCGGGACGACCGAGGACGACCACGATCGGACCGGACCGACCCTCGGTGAGGGGGGCGAGGGCGGCGGCGACCTCGCGGGCCGCGCTCTGCTGCTCCCCGGGCAGGTGTCGGACGGTCGCCGACGCGTACCGCGAGAGCCCGTGGTCCAGCGCGCTGACGTCGACGAGCGGGACCCCGAGGTCGACCGCAGCGCGGCGCACGCGCAGGTAGAGGACGGGCAGCTCCTCCTTGAGGTCGGGCGCCAGCAGCACGATCGCCGCGGCCCGGTCGAGGTCCGGGATGGTCGCACCGGGCAGGCCGAGCACGAGTTCGGCCGGGAGCCCGTCGCCGAGCTGCGCGTCGACGTGGTCGGTGCCGATCACACCCTTGGCCAGTCGGGCCCACGCGTACGCGTCCTCGTTGGTCCCCCGGGACCCGCCGATCAGGGCGACGCCACCGGGTCCGTGCAGGTCCAGGGCCCGCTGGATGCCCGCTGCGGCGGCGTCGAGCGCCTCGGGCCACGAGCACTCGACGAGTTCACCGTCACGACGGACCATCGGCGTGCGGATGCGGTCCTCGGCGTGGAGCGCCTCGACCCCGAACCGACCCTTGTCGCAGAGCCACCCGTGGTTCGTGGGCTCCACGTCGACACCGAGCATGCGCACGATCCGGTTCGACGAGGACTCCACCGAGCCCCGGCACCCGACCGAGCAGGTCTGACAGGTGGTCTCGACGCTCGCGAGGTCCCAGGGGCGGGCCTTGAACCGATAGGGCTTGGCGGTGAGCGCGCCCACCGGACACACCTGCACCGTGTTCCCGGAGAAGTAGGAGACGAACGGGTCGTCCGGGTAGGTGATGACCTGCATCTGGCCGCCGCGCTCACCGAAGTCGATGAGCGGGTCGCCCGCGATGTCGTCGGCGAAGCGGGTGCAGCGGCTGCACTGGATGCAGCGCTCGCGGTCGAGGAGCACGAGGTCCGAGATCGGGATCGGCTTCTCGTAGTGGCGCTTCTCCTCCACGTAGCGCGACTCGGCCGGACCGAACGCGAGGGTCTGGTCCTGCAGCGGGCACTCACCGCCGCGGTCGCACACGGGGCAGTCGAGCGGGTGGTTGATGAGCAGGAACTCGAGGACGCCGTCCTGGGCCTTCTTGACCGTCTCGGACTGGGTGGACACGACCATGCCGTCAGTGACGGTGGTGGTGCAGGCGGGCGGCAGGCCGCGCACGCCGTCGACCTCGACGAGGCACATGCGGCACATGCCGACCGGCTTCATCCGTTCGTGCCAGCAGAACCGCGGCACGAACGTGCCGTTGTCCTGCGCGACCTTGATGAGCAGTTCGCCCTGCTCGGCCTGCACCTCACGACCGTCGATCGTGACGGTGACCTTCTGCGGGGCGTCGCTCATGCGGTGGCCCTGCACATCGCGATGACCTCGTCGCGGAAGTAGTTCTGGAGGCTGACGACCGCGGAGACCGACGACGGCCCGAGCGGGCAGATCGTGGTCTGACTGAACGGTGCGTTGAGACCCGGGGAGATGTTGTCGCCCACGTCGAGCAGCAGATCGAGATCCTGCGGCCGACCCTCGCCGTGCGAGATGCGGTACAGGATCTTCTCGATCCAGCCGGTGCCCTCACGGCACGGGGTGCACTTGCCGCAGGACTCGTGGGCGAAGAACTTCGCGAGCCGCCACGCCACGAGCGCCGGGTTCGTGGTGTCGTCGTAGACCATCACCGCACCCGACCCGAGCATGACGCCGAAGGTCTGCTGCACGTAGTCCATGTCGAGCGGGGCGTCGAGGTGCTCGTCCGAGCCGGTGAGCCACTGCGAGGACGCGCCGCCCGGGATGAAGAACTTGACCGATCGGCCATCACGGATGCCGCCGGCGAGCTCGGGCGAGAAGATGAGGTCGCGGAAGGTCATCCCGAGTTCGACCTCGTAGTTGCCCGGTCGGTTGACGTGACCGGACACCGAGAAGATCCGGGTACCGGTCGACCGGTTGACCCCCAACTTGGCGTACTCCTCGCCCCCCATCGCGACGATGTGCGGGAGCGTGGCGAGCGTCTCGACGTTGTTCACGACGGTCGGCTTCGCGTACAGGCCGGCCACCGCCGGGAACGGCGGCCGGATGCGGGGCTGACCGCGGTCACCCTCGAGGCTCGACAGCAGCGCGGTCTCCTCGCCACAGATGTACGCGCCGGCCCCGCGGTGGATCACGACGTCGAGGTCGAACCCGGAGCCGAGGATGTTGTCGCCGAGGAACCCGGCGGCCATCGCGTCGCGCCGTGCCGCCTCGAGCCGTTCGTACCCGAGCGCGAACTCGCCCCGGAGGTAGATGAAGGCCTTGTTGCACCCGATGGCGTAGGAGGCGATCGCGATGCCCTCGAGGAGTTGGTGCGGGTCGCGCTCGACGAGCATGCGGTCCTTGAAGGTGGACGGCTCGCCCTCGTCCCCGTTGACCACGAGGTACCGGGGGTAGTTGCCCTCGGGCAGGAAGGACCACTTCGTGCCGGTCGGGAACCCCGCACCCCCACGACCGCGCAGTCCGGCGGCGGCGACCTGCTCGGCGCCGATCGCGGCCGGCTCCATGGCCAGCGCCTTGCGGAGCGCGTCGTACCCGCCGCTCGCGGTGAAGCCGGCGAGGGTCCAGGAGTCCTCGGTGCGGTCGCGCAGCCGCTTCGTGATGATCCGGGTCTCGGTCGCGTTGGACATCAGGCTCCGCCTCCGACCTGGCCGCCGCTCACACCGCGGGCGGTGAGCTCGCCGCGCTTGTAGGCGTCGACGATCTCGGCCGCACCCTCGGGCGTGAGGCTCTCGTGGAACTCGTAGTTGACCTGCATGGCCGGCGCGTTGCCGCACGCGGCGAGGCACTCGACCTCCTCGATGGTGACCTCGGTGTCGCCCGCGTACCGGCGCTCGAGGTGCTCGAGCACCTCCGGGCCACCGAGCACGAGGCAGGTGACGTTCGTGCACACGGACACGACGAGCCGCCCCACCGGATCGCGCTTGAACATCGTGTAGAAGGACGTCGTCCCGAGCACCTCGGCCGGGGTCACGCCGACGAGCTCGGCGATCTCACGCATGGCGTCCTGGGTGAGGTAGCCGTCCTGGTCCTGCGCGAGGTGGGCCAACGGGAGGATGGCCGACTTCGGCTTCGGGTAGCGGGCGAGGATCTCCTGCGCGACCGCGAGGTTCTCGTTCGTGAACGCCATTACCGGTCGACCTCACCCATGATCGGGTCGACGGTGGAGATGATCGCGACCGCGTCGGCCACGAGCCGGTTCTCCATCATCGGACTCATCGCCTGCAGGTTGTAGAAGGACGGGCCCCGCACGTGCATCCGCACCGGCTTGCCCGTGCCGTCGGAGACGACGTAGCAACCGATCTCGCCCCGGGGCGACTCGATCGACGCGTAGGTCTCGCCGGCCGGCACCCGGAAGCCCTCGGTGAAGAGCTTGAAGTGGTGGATGAGCGCCTCCATCGACTCGTCGATGCGGGCCCGCGGCGGCGGCGTGACCTTCTTGTCCTGCACGCGGTAGTCACCACCCGGCATCCGGGCCACGCACTGGCGCACGATGCGCACGGACTCGAGGATCTCGTAGAGGCGGATCCGGTAACGGTCGTAGCAGTCGCCGTTGTCCGTGTAGATGACGTCGAACTCCACCTGGTCGTAGGCGAGGTACGGCTGCGCCTTGCGGAGATCCCACGGGTACCCGGTCGAGCGCAGCAGCGGACCGGTGATCGACAGGTCGAGGCACTGCTGGGTGGTGAGCACGCCCACCCCCATGAGCCGCTCCTGCCAGATCGGGTTCTCGGACAGGATCGTGTCGTAGTCGGCGACGCCGGCCTCGACGATGTCGCAGACCTCGAGGATCGCGTCCTGCCATCCGTCGGGCAGGTCGGCCGCCAGGCCGCCGACCCGGATGAAGTTGTGGTTCATCCGCAGGCCCGTGATCATCTCGAGGACGCGCAGCACCTCCTCGCGCTCCCGCCAGCCGAAGATCATCATCGACACCGCCCCGATGTCCATGCCGTTGGTGGCCTGGAACAGCAGGTGCGAGGAGATGCGGTTGAGCTCGGCGAGCATCATCCGCATCCACACCGCGCGCTCGGGGATCTCCAGGTCGAGCAACTGCTCCACCGCGGTCGCGAACACCAACTCGTTCGAGAGCGGCGAGAGGTAGTCCATGCGGGTGACGTTCGTGCCGCCCTGCACGTAGGTGAGCTCCTCACCGGTCTTCTCCATGCCGGTGTGGAGGTACCCGATGATCGGCTTCGCGCGCACGACCGTCTCGCCGTCGAGCTCCATCATGATGCGGAGCACGCCGTGCGTGGAGGGGTGCGACGGCCCCATGTTGATGATCATCGTCTGGCCCTCGCCCTCGAGCTCGGGCCAGGGACCGCCGGCGACGACGATCTCGTGGTGGGGCTTCAGTTCCTGTGCGCCCTCGCTCGTCTGGTGCTCCAGGCGTTCGAAGGTGTCCTCGATGTGCGTCATCGCGGGCCCGGGTCCCCCTTGAAGGTGACCGGCACGCGCGCCGGCAGGTCGTCCTTGCGCAGCGGGTGTCCGACCCAGTCGTCCGGCATGAGGATGCGGGTGAGCTCCGGGTGCCCGGTGAACTCGATCCCCATGAGGTCGTAGACCTCGCGCTCGGGGAAGGCCGCGCCCGGGAACACACCGGTGAGCGAGGGGACCGACGGATCCGACTCCGGCACCTCGACGATGAGCCGCTGCCGCAGCACCCGCGGGTGCGAGATCAGGTTCACCACGACCTCGAAACGCTCGGGATCGACGCCGTCGACGACGAGTCGGTCGACGTCACGCGAGTGGTCGACCGCGGTCACGTCGAGGAGCATCGAGAACTCCTCCTCGGCCCGCAGGTACGCGACCGCGTCGGCGAGGTGCGCGCGGTCGAGGTACACGACCGACTGGCCGTGGCTCTCGTGCGCGACGGCCCCCTCGAAGCGGGCGACGAGCGCGTCGGACGGCGTGGCGGACGAACCCATGGATCAGGCGCTCGCCGGCGTGGAGATCG
>JALRDW010000003.1 GCA_023262065.1 Acidimicrobiia bacterium
GGAGCCTCCGACGTGGAGGCGGCGGACCCGCAGCGGCGCTGCGGGGTGTGCAGGAGTCGCGCGGCAGGCGGGCTGAGTTCGGGTCGCACCCTTCGCCCGAGCGGAGCCTCCGACGTGGAGGCGGCGGACCCGCAGCGGCGCTGCGGGGTGTGCAGGAGTCGCGCGGCAGGCGGGCTGAGTTCGGGGTCAGTCCTTCGGGGGGCTGACGTTCACGACGAGCGTGAACACGCTGCGCACGACGGGCTCGGCGGTGGTCGTGTCGCGCCAGTCGGTGCTCGCCTCGTAGAACTCGAGCACGCCGCCGTTGGACTTCGGGCGCTCGCGCACGTCCGTGATGACCGTCGTCCCGGTGAGCACGTCGCCGACCCGGGGCCAGCGGGTGTACTCGAACGACTGCTCGCCATGGAGGATGGCCCGACCGGGTCCCCGCAGGCGGTCGATGGGCAGGCCGGGGGTGAGAGCACCCTCCGAGGACAGGAGCCCCCAGTGGTGCATCACGAACGGGTACGTCGGGGGAACCGGGGCCGCGTCCCCGTCGTAGACGGGATCCTCGTCGAGGAGGGCCCGGGCGAAGACCCGCACCGGCCCGCGCTCGATGCGCACGGTCTGGGTGCCGGTCTCGAGGCCCTTGAGTTCGTCGAGTGCCACGTTGTCCTCCGGGTATCGTCGCCGGACGCCGACGATACCCGCGGGTGACCGACGACCCCGGTCCCGCCGCCGCCCGTGGCCCCGCGGCGCGGTGGGCGTCTGGCAGGCTGAGAGCGTGCGCATCACGTTCACCGGCCACGTCGGCATGGCCATCGAGACCGAGGGTGGCTCGATCCTGTGCGACCCGTGGTTCACGCCGGCGTACTTCGCCTCGTGGTTCGTGTTCCCGCGCAACGATCGGCTCGACGTGTCGCCGTTCCTCGAGCCCGACTACCTCTACATCTCACACCTCCACCACGATCACTTCGACCCGGAGTTCCTCACGGCGCGCGTCGGGAAGGACACCACGGTGCTCCTGCCGGCGTTCGGGGTCGATCGGCTCGAGCAGGCGCTGCGCGGTTGCGGGTTCACGCGCTTCATCCGCACGGAGCACGGGGTCCCCGTGGACCTCGGCGGCGGCCTCGAGGTGACGATCCTCGCCATGACGGCACCGGCGGACGGGCCCGCAGGGGACTCGCTCCTCGTGGTGGCCGACCCGTCCGCCCGGGTCCTGAACCAGAACGACGCGCGACCGCGGGATGCGGAGGAACTCACGGCGCTCGGTCCCTTCGATGCGCACTTCACGCAGTTCTCCGGGGCCATCTGGTACCCGATGGTCTACGACTTCCCGCCGGAGGAGATGGACCGGCTCGGTCGTCGGAAGCGCGAGGACCAGTCGAGCCGCGCGCTCGCCTACATCCGCGACGTGGGGGCGCCGCACGTGTTCCCGTGCGCGGGGCCTCCCTGCTTCCTCGACGACGACCTGTGGGCCCTCAACGACCTCGACGGGGACCCGGCGAACATCTTCCCGGACCAGGTGCACTTCCTCGGGTACCTCGTCGAGCACGGCGTGGCCGGGGGCGAACTCGTCGTACCGGGCACGGTCGTGACCCTCGACCACGGCACGTGCACGGTCGAGCAGCCTCGGGGTGATCTCGCGCCGGATGCGATCTTCGCGGACAAGCGGGCCCACCTCGAGGCGTACCGCGCCGACTGGGCCGAGTACCTCGCCGCGAGTCGGGCCTCGTGGCCGCGCCACCGGGTCGACGTGCTCCCGGCGCTGGCCGCGTGGTTCAACCCCTTGCTCGAGATCGCCCCGCTCACCCGTCGCGGCGTCGGCGGGCCGGTGCTGCTGCGGCTCACGGATGAGCCGGCCGAGGATCCCCGGCCGATCGACGTGGTCATCGACTTCCCGGCGGGCCGGGTGCGCGCCGCTCGGTCCGGGGACACCTTCGCCTACACGCTCACGGTGGATCGTGCGCTCGTCGAGTGGTGCATCGAGCATCACGCCGAGGACTGGGTCAACGAGATCTTCCTCTCGGCCCGGTTCGCCGCGCACCGGGACGGCCCGTACAACGAGTACATCTACACGTTCTTCAAGTGCCTGTCGGTCGAGCGCATGGCGTTCTGCGAGGGCTACTACGCGTCCCGGACCGAGGCGGACGAGTCGTTCCGCTGCGGCGCGTTCGAGGTGCAGCGTCGCTGCCCCCACCTGCGGGCCGACCTCGCTCGATTCGGCACCCTGCGGGACGGTCACGTCCTGCACTGCAAGGTCCACGGGTGGGAGTTCGACCTCGACACGGGGCGGTGCCTCAACGCCGATGCGCCGGAGCACCGCATCCGCGCCCGGCGCGTCGACTGAGGCGGCGCCGTGCTCATCGACCTCCACGCTCACACGGCACCGCGATCGAACTGCTCGCGCACCACGCTCGACGAACTCGTGGCGAGCGCGCGGCGGCGGGGTCTCGATGCGCTCTGCATCACCGAGCACGATGTGCGCTGGCCCGACGATGAACTGGCGGACGCGAGCCGCACGCTCGGATTCCCACTGATCCCGGGGGTCGAACTCTCCACGGACATCGGGCACGTCCTCGTGTTCGGACCGCTCGAACGGCCCCTGTGGTCGGGGTACACGTTCGAGCAGCTGGTGGAGGAGACGGAGCGCTCCGGTACGGCGCTCGTGCTGCCGCATCCGGTCCGGCGGGTCGCAGGGGAGCGGGCGCGGCGTGCCGGTCGTGTCCCGCCGACGCCGGCCGAGGTCGCAGCCTGGCCGCAGTGGTCGGCGGTGCATGCGATCGAGGCCGCGAGCACCCAGACGATCGCGGCCGAGCATGAGCTCACCGCGGCGGCGCTCGCCGTGGCCCCCCGACCCCGCGTCGGGGCCAGCGACGCCCACGGCCCCGACCTCGCCGGCCGCTTCTGCACCCGTCTCTCCGTCGACGTACGCGACGCGTCGGGCCTTGCGACTGAGATCCGGGCCGGCCACACCGACGCCGTGCGACTCGATCCGGACTGAGGGTCCCGGCGCAGGGCAGGGGTACGATCGTGCGGCCCGGATCCGGGCCTCGGACCCCTCGCGAAAGGCTGACGCCACCATGGGTGACGCCGTCATCGTCTCCACCGCCCGCACCGCCATCGGGACGTCCCGGCGGGGCACGCTCGTCGACCTCGCAGCGTCGGATCTCGCCGTCCACGCCATCGGTGGCCTCGTCGAGCGCGCCGGCATCCCGGTGGAGGAGGTCGACGACCTGCAGATGGGCGAGAGCCTCCAGGGTGGTGGTGACCTCGCTCGGTACGCCGCCGTCGAACTCGGCATGCTCAACGTGCCGGGCGTGGCGCTCAACCGGCACTGCGCGTCGGGCATGGCCGCGGTGCAGGGTGCGGCGGCGAGTATCCGGGCGGGCATGGACCGGGTCGTGATCGCGGCGGGCACCGAGTCGATCTCGACCACCCCGGGCTCGATGAAGCGGATCCTCCCGGGCGACGAGATGGGGCCGTGGATGTCGGCCAGCCACCGGGAGACCCCGGACGCACCGGCCTTCGACATGTCGATCACCGTGGGTTGGAACACCGCCCAGCGGGCGGATGTGAGCCGGGAGCAGATGGATGAGTGGGCGTACCACTCGCACATGCGCGCGGTGCGGGCGATCGACGAGGGGCGGTTCGAGGAGGAGATCGTCCCGATGGAGGTGACCCGTCGTGACGGGACCACCGTGACCTTCGCCATCGATGAGCACCCCCGACGCGAGACGACGCTCGAGAAGTTGGCCTCCCTCAAGCCGATCCATCCCGAGATCGAGGGCTTCAGCATCACGGCGGGCAACTCCTCGGGGCTCAACGATGCGGCGGCCGCGCTCATGATCGTGGACTCGGAGTACGCGTCGGCCCACGGACTCGAGCCGCTCGCCGTGATCCGATCCTGGGCGAGTGCGGCGCTGGCGCCCCGCGACACGGGGCTCGGGCCGGTCTACGCGGTGCCGAAGGCGTTGGATCGTGCGGGACTCTCGATCGGCGACCTCGACCTCGTGGAGATCAACGAGGCGTTCGCCTCCATGGCGGTGGCGAGCACGCGTCTGCTCGGGCTGGACCACGAGATCGTGAACGTGAACGGTTCCGGCTGCAGCCTCGGGCACCCGATCGCCTGCACCGGCGCCCGCATGGTCATCACGCTCGTGCACGAGCTGCGTCGACGTGGCGGCGGACTCGGTGTGGCGAGCATGTGTGCGGCCGGCGGCATGGGTTCGGCGACCGTGCTCGAGGTCATGCCGGGCTGAGCCCGGGCCGACCCATGGATGCCGATCTCGCGTTCGCACTGGACCTGGCCGACCTCGCGGATGCGGTGACGCTCGCGCGCTTCGGGGCCGAGGACCTCGAGGTCGAGCGCAAGCGCGACACCACCCACGTGACGGACGCCGATCGGGCGGCCGAACAGGTGATCCGCGCCGCCATCCTCGAGCGGTTCCCCGACGACGCGGTCATCGGCGAGGAGTTCGGCTCGGAGGGGGAGTCCGGACGGCGGTGGATCATCGATCCGATCGACGGCACCGCCAACTTCCTGCGCGGCATCCCGATCTGGGCCACCCTCATCGGCCTCGAACGGGACGGTCGGGTCGAGGTCGGAGTGGTGTCCGCGCCGGCGATGCCGCGGCGGTGGTGGGCCGCCCGGGGGGCGGGCGCGTACTGCGACGGACGTCGGTTGCGGGTCTCGGAGGTGGACGATCTCGCCGAGGCGCAGCTCTGCTACGCGGACCTCCCGTGGTGGGAGGCGTTCGGTCTCGGGGAGCAGTTCCTCGCCCTCGTGCACGCGGTGTGGCGGACCCGTGGCTTCGGCGACTTCTGGCAGCACATGCTCGTGGCCGAGGGTGCTGCCGACATCGCGATCGAGCCGATCGTGAACCTCTGGGACCTCGCGGCGATCCAGCCGATCGTCGAGGAGGCGGGCGGGCGGTTCACCGACCACGCGGGGGTCGCGACCCCGGCGGGCGGCAACGCGGTGAGCACGAACGGGCGACTCCACGACGAGGTGCTCGGGTACCTCCGCCCGGCCGCGGGCTAGCCTCGGCCCCGTTCCGACGACCGCACCCACCCGGAGGCGACCATGGCTCTCGAGATCACGATCGACCGCGAGGTCTGCATGGGCTCGGGGAACTGCTCGTTCTGGGCGCCCGGCGTGTTCGATCTCGACGACGACGGCGTCGCGGTGGTCACGAGTCTCGACGGCGCACCCGAGGACAAGATCATCCTCGCGGCCCAGGGGTGTCCCACGCAGGCGATCGCGATCGTGAAGGACGGCGAGAAGATCGTCTGATCGGCGTCCCGACGGACCGGGTCCGTCGTCGATCAGCGCCAGACGCAGGCGGCGGCGGCGTCCGCTCCGCAGGCCCGGCAACGCGCACCGTCACCCTCGGCCGCCGCCAGGCACCCCTCGACCGTCGCGGCGAGCACGTCACCCATGAGTGGGTGCAGCCCGATCGGTGCGGTGACGAGCCACTCCACCCCCGGATGGCGGGCCGCAGCCTCGGCGGTGAGTTCGGGGATGTCGCGCCGCCAGTGGTTCCCGGGCAGCAGGAAGAACGGGCACACCACGACCGCGGTCGCCCCGCGGGCGACGCATCGGTCGAACGCCTCGCCGATCGTGGGCTCGGCGAGCTCCATGTGGGCGGCCTCCACGATCTCGTACCGACCCCGAGCCGCGAAGTCGGCGGCGAAGGCCTCGAGCAGCGTGTTGGACTCGGGCCGACGGGACCCGTGATCGACGATGACGAGACCGGTGCGCATGGACGGCATCGTCACCGATGGCGGGCCGGACCGACGAACCGGCGCACCGTTCAGCGGGCCCCGCGGACGAGTGCGCCCGGTCGGGCCCCCGTCTCGACGCCCTCCCGCATCGTGACCCGTCCCCGGACGACCGTCGCCACGTACCCCGACGCGCGCTGCACGAACCGACGGGCCCCCGCCGGCAGGTCGTGGACCATCACCGGTGCGTGCAGGGTGAGGTGGTCGTGGTCGATGACGTTGAGGTCGGCCCGGAGCCCGGGCAGGATGCGCCCCCGGTCGCCGAGGCCGTAGAGCGCCGCGGTCCGGGCGGTCATCTTCTCGACCACGATCTCGAGCGGGATGCCGTCGGCCCGATCACGGCCCCAGTGGGTGAGCATGGTGGTGGGGGTGGATGCGTCGCAGGTGGTGCCGGCGTGCGCGCCGCCGTCGCCGAGGCCCCAGGTCGTCGTCGGGTGGAGCAGCATCTCGCGCACCGCGTCGAGGTTGCCCTCGGTGAAGTTGAGCAGCGGCCGCATCACGAAAGCCCGTCCGTCGTCGGCGAGCACCGCGTCGTAGAAGACGTCCATCGGCTCACGACCGGTGCGCGCAGCGATCGCGGCGATCGAGGCCGAGGCCGGCGGCTCGTAATCGGGCGGGTCCGTGAGCGGGAACGCCCGAGCCGGATCGAGGAACTGCCGCATGACCTCGTCCGGATCACGGGCCTCGGCCACGAGGGTGCGGCGCACCTCCGGATCGCGCATGCGTTCGACCCGGGCCTCGAGGGGCAGGATCCCGATCGGGCCCCAGGAGGGGCAGTACGCGAACGGGTGGAACGTCTGCAGACCGAGCAGCAGGTTGACCGGACGACCGGCGACCTGCGGGTGGACCGCGGCACCCGCCCGGGCGGCATCGCCCGCGAGGTCGAGCATGCGCCGGTACGCGCCCGGATCGTGATCGTTCTGGGTCATGGCGAACGAGATCGGACGCCCGCATGCCGCACCGAGGCGCCGCATCCAGTCCATCTCGCGTTCGGGTGCGGCGAGGTCCTCGCCGAGTGCGCCGGCGGGTGCGAGCTCGAAGATGCCACCGCCGACGTCGGCGAGGGCCCGGCCGAGGCCGAAGAGCTCGTCCTCGGCGGCGAAGGTGCCCGGCACCGGTTCGCCGTCGATCGCCATGTGCGCGATCGTTCGTGAGGTCGAGAACCCGAGCGCGCCCGCGGTGATCGCCTCCCGGACGATCGTCGCCATCGCATCGATGTCGGCCGGGGTCGCGGGCTCGTTGCGGGCACCCCGTTCGCCCATCACGTAGGCCCGCACGGCACCGTGGGGGATCTGCGTGCCGACGTCGAGCACCTTGGGGGCTCGCTCGATTGCGTCGAGGTACTCCGGGAAGGACTCCCAGTCCCAGCGGATGCCTTCGCTGAGCGCGGCCCCCGGGATGTCCTCGACGCCCTCCATGAGTTGGATGAGCCACTCGTGGCGGTCCGGTGCGGCCGGGGCGAACCCGACGCCGCAGTTGCCCATGACCACCGTCGTCACGCCGTGCCAGGAGGACGGGGACAGCAGCGGATCCCACGTGACCTGGCCGTCGTAGTGGGTGTGCACGTCCACGAACCCCGGCGTCACGATGAGTCCGTCGGCCTCGATGGTCTCGCCGGCGAGCGTCCCCGCGAGCGCGCCGGCCGGGGCGACCTCGGTGATGGTGCCGTCGGTGACCGCGACGTCGGCGCGACGGGGCGCGGTGCCGGTGCCGTCGACGAGCAATCCGCCGGTGACGACGAGATCGGTCATGGGTCCTCCTCGGATCTCCCGGGAGCCTAGGCGGCGGGGTGCGCCGAGCGGCCCGGCCCCGCAGGGCTAACGTCCGCGACCGTGCGACGCGGCGTGAACCGACGGTTCTGGTCCATCCTCGGCCTGATCCTGCTGGTCGCGGCCGGCGTGCGCGTCGCCTACGTGCTCGGCGTGGCGGACGGGTACAACCGCACGCTGTTCTACGACGCGGCCTTCTACGAGCTCGAGGCCCGCACGGTGGCGCAGGGACGGGGGTTCGTCGATCCGTTCAACCTCCTGCCCGGACGCAGTCAGGAGTTGGTGCCGGCGGCGGACCACCCGCCGCTCACCGTCATCGTCCTCGCGCCGGTCGCCGCGCTCTGGGACTCCCAGCTGCCGATGCGCTGGGCGAGCGCGCTCGCCGGCCTCGGCGTCGTGGCACTGACCGCCCTGCTGGCCCGGCGGGTCGCCGGGGACACCGCGGGACTGGTGGCGGGTGGGATCGCCGCGATCTACCCGTTCCTCTGGGTGAACGACGGGCTCATCATGAGCGAGTCCTTCACCGGGGTGTTCGTCGTGGCGACCCTGCTCGCGTCGTACGACGCGATGCGGGATCCCTCGCGGTGGTGGCGCTGGCTCCTCGCCGGACTCCTCGGTGGCGTCGCCGCGCTCGGTCGGGCAGAACTGGTGCTCCTGGCTCCGCTGGTGGCCGCTGGGGTCCTCGTGACGCGACGGGCCGGCCCGCTCCGGACCCGGGCGGTCGGGGCGGCCGTGATGGTCCTCGGCGTGCTCGTCGCACTCGCACCGTGGGTGGCCCACAACGCGGCCCGGTTCGAACGCACCGTGCTGCTCTCCACGAACGACGGCCTCGCGATGGTCGGATCGAACTGCGACCCGATGTACCGCGGCCCGGGGATCGGCCTCACGAGCATCACCGGGCCCCCGTGTCTTCCCGATCCTCCCGCGGGCGACCAGTCGGTGGTCGCAGCCGCCTACCGCGATCGCGCGCTGGACTACATGCGGGAGCACGCGGGCCGTGTCCCCGTGGTCGTGGCGGCCCGGATCGGACGGGACTGGGGTGTGTTCCGGCCGGGGGACATGCTCGAGTGGAACGAGCGCGAGGGTCGCCCGTCCTGGGTCACCGTGCTCGGCTCGGTCGTGTACTACCCACTCCTCATCGGTGCGATGGTCGGCGCGGTCGTCCTGTGGCGGCGGCGGTCCTGGGTGTGGCCCCTCCTCGTGCCCGCGGTGGTGGTGACGACCGGTGCCCTGCTGTCCTACGGGCAGACCCGGTTCCGCACCCCGGCCGAACCGAGCCTCGTCGTCCTCGCCGCCGTCGCGATCGTCTCCATCCCGTGGCGCCGGACCGAACCGGTGGCGGCCGGCGCCTGACCGGCTTCAGGACCGGAGCAGCCGCCCGGGGCGGGTGGCGAGGGCGTCGGGGACGGGTTCGCCGTCGCGTCGGATCGCCTCGCCGTTGACGAGCGTGTGGACCATACCCATGGGCGCGTCCGCGGTGAGGCGCTCCCCGTCGGCCGGGAAGTCACGGATCCGACGGAGCGGTCCGGGTGCCACGGTGGTCGGGTCGAAGACGGTGACGTCCGCCGCCATGCCCTCCCGCAGCACCCCGCGGCCGCCCGGTCCGTCGAGCCCGAACACTCGGGCGGGTTCACCGGTCAACTTCTCGACCGCTCGCTCGATGGACAGGACCCCGCGCTCGCGCACCCAGGTGCCGAGGAGGTCGGTGGGCATGCAGGCGTCGCACAGTTGGCTCACGTGGGCCCCGGAGTCCATGAGGCCGAGCAGCACCCCCTCGCGTCCGAGCAACCAGGTGATGGCCTCGGGGTCGTCGTTGGCGAGCACGGAGTTGAACCGGGTCTCGAGGTGGTCGTCGATCGACAGGTCGAGCATCGCGTCGAGCGGTGATCCGCCGCGTTCGGCGGCGAGGTCGAGGACCGCCCGCCCGGCCAGCTCGGGGTGGTTCGGACTCTCGGCCACCGTGAGGGACTCCCACTTCAACCGGATCGCGGTGCGGTTCGTCACGTCGTCGAGCGCGGTGCGGCGCCACTCGGGGTCGGCGTAGCGGTCGAGCCGCTCGGCGTCCGAGGCGCTCATGAGGTCCCGGAACGCAGGGGCCATGTTGAAGGTGAACGGCTCGCGCAGGTTCATCTGGAAGACGAGGGGGCGCACTGAGATCTGCGGCCAGACCTCGCCGCCCTCGGCCCGCGCCGCATCGTTGTCGGCGATGATCCCCTCGTGGTAGGGGAAGCCCTTCACGGTGAGCAGCGCGGTCCAGGTGAGGGGCCGCCCGATCCGACGCTGGAGCCCGTAGAGGTCGCCGTGCTTGATGCGCTCCCCGGGGAGGAGCGCCACCACGCCCTTGGCCCGATCGCGGAGGGGAGCGAGCAGTGCCTCGAGCTCGGGAAGGTCGGCGAGCCGGGAGGGGATCGGTCTCCCGCCGTCGCCGGAGTGCGTCGCCGATGAGGACGACGCGAACCCCATGGCGCCGGCCATCATCGCGTCGTCGACGATGCACTGCATCGCCCGCAGTTCGTCGTCGGTCGGTCGCTCGCGCTCGTACCCGGACTCGCCCATGACCGCGATGCGCACCGCGGTGTGACCGACGTAGCACCCGAAGTTCAGCGCGGTCCCGCGCCGCTCCACCGCGTCGAGGTACTCCGGGAACGTCTCGAAGTCCCACGGGATGCCGGCCTCGAGGGTCGCGAGGTCCATGTCCTCGACGTGCTGGAGCGTCCGCCCGAGCAGGCCCCGGTGCTCGGGCCGGCAGGGCGCGATCGAGAACCCGCAGTTGCCTGCGATCACCGTCGTGACCCCGTGGTGGCTCGACGGCGTGAGGGCCGGGTCCCAGAAGACCTGCGCGTCGTAGTGGGTGTGGATGTCGATGAACCCCGGTGCGACCACGAGGCCGCCGGCGTCGAGCTCGCGCCGGGCCCGGAGTCCCGGGCCGATCCCGCTCACGACGCCGTCGGTCACGGCGACGTCGGCGAGCCGCCCGGGCGAACCCGTGCCATCGACGAGGAGGCCACCACGGATGACGAGGTCTGCGGTCATGGAGGCATTCCACCACGCGCACCCGGCGCCGTGCGCCCCGGCGACCGGCGCCCCGGTCCGGGAGTGGGCGATCGGTAGGCTCGCCGCCGCATGACCCGGACCGAACCGCCCCCCTCGGCCGCCCCCGTGACGCGTCCGGCCCGCCGGCGCGCGGTCGCCCTCGTCGCCATCGTGGTCGTGGTCCTCGTCGGGGTCGTGCTGCGAATCGCGGTCCGGTCCGACCTGTGGCTCGACGAGGCACTCACGGTCAACATCGCCCGGCTGCCGATCGGCGAGATCGGTGGTGCGCTCCGGGTCGACGGCGCTCCGCCGCTCTACTACGTCCTGCTGCACCTGTGGATGCGGATCTTCGGGGAGAGCGACGCCGCGGTGCGCGCGCTGCCGGCGCTGCTCGGGATCATCACCCTGCCGTTGGCCTACGAGGCGGGTCGTCGCGTCGGGGGTCCGGAGAGCGGCCGGGCGCACCGGGTCGGGCTCCTCGCGCTCGTCCTCGTCGCCGCATCCCCGTACGCGATCCGGTACTCGAGCGAGAACCGGATGTACATCCTCGTCATCGATCTGGTGCTCGTCGGTACCATCGTGTTGCGCCGGGCGCTCGAACGGCCGAGTGCGGGCCGTCTCGTCGCCGTGGGGGCGGTGGTCGCCGCGCTCCTCTACACGAACTACTGGTGTCTCTACCTGCTCGCAGTGGTCGGGGCGATCATCGTGTGGCGTGCGCTCCGAGCGCCGGTGGGGGGCGATCCGGACGAGCGGCGAACGGCCCGGAGGATCCTGGTCGCCATCGTCCTCGGCGGGTTGTGCTTCCTGCCGTGGCTGCCGACCTTCCTGTACCAGAGTGCCAACACCGGGACGCCGTGGGGGACCGCGCTCACGCCCACCGTGGCGTTCGCCTACACCATCCTCGACTTCGGGGGTTCGGCGTTCGCCGAGGGCTGGCCGCTCGCGGTCGTGCTCTTCCTCCTCGCACTCCTGGCTCTCCTCGGACGGGCCCGGGACGCGCGCCGCATCGAGGTGGACATCGCCACCGTGCCCGGGGTGCGGTGGGAGTGGGCGGTCGGGACCGCGGCGCTCGGCCTCGGGTTGGTGCTGGCGTACATCACCGGTACGGCGTTCCAGACCCGCTACGCGGCCATGTGCTTCCCGCTCTACATCCTCTCGGTGGCGATCGGCCTGATGTGCTTCGCAGACCTGCGGGTCCGGGCGGCGATCCTGACGATCGTCGTGGCGCTCGGATTCGTCTCCGGGATCCGCAACGCCATCACCGACCGGACCCAGGCCACCGAGGTCGCAGCGGCGCTGCGGCGCGAGGCCCGCCCCGGTGACGTGGTCGGGTACTGCCCGGACCAGTTGGCCCCCGACGTGTCGCGTCTGCTGCCGGACTCCCTCGGGCTCCGGCAGTTCGCCTACCCCGAGTTCGCACCGCCCTACCGCATCGACTGGACGGACTACGCGGCCCGCAACCGCCGCGCCGATCCGGTGCGTTTCGCCCGGGAGCTCGAGCGTCGCGCCGGCGACGGCACCGTCTGGTTCGTATGGTCGGGCGGCTACCGCACCTACCGGTTGCAGTGCGAGCGGGTCATCGGTGAACTCGCCCGGCTGCGCGGGGATCGTCGGATCGTCGTGAACGTGCGACCCAAGGTCTTCGAGCACATGGGGCTCGACCGGTACGCGCCGTGAACGCGGTGCGCCGGTTCGCGCGTGAGGACGTCGTGCCGGCGCTCGCGCCGTGGGTGGTGTCCCGTGCGATCGTCCTCGTCGCGCTCGCGGTGGCCCGCGACCTCGGTGAGCAGCTGCGACTCGGGCTGCGGGCGATCCCGCTGCGCCAGGGTCTGTTCGCATGGGACGCCGCGTATTACCGGGACATCGCGCAGGGCGGATACGACGCGGTCGCAGAGGCGGGTCTCCGGTTCTTCCCGGGCCTCCCGCTCCTCGTCCGAGCCCTCGCGTGGCCGATCGGTGGGCGGGTGGGGCCGGTCCTCATCGTCGTGGTGAACCTCGCCGCACTGCTGTACGCCGGTGCGCTCCACCGCCTGGTGCTGGAGGAGACCGCAGACCGCGGGCTGGCCCGTCGCACCGTCTGGCTCGCGCTGCTCGTGCCGCCGGCGCTCTGCTTCGTGTTCGGGTACTCGGAGGCCGTGTTCGGCCTACTCGCCGTGCTCGTGTTCCTCGCCGCGCGTCGACGCCGGTGGTGGTGGGCCGCGGCTGCGGCGTTCGCCGCGTCGCTCACCCGTCCCACCGGTGTCCTGCTCGTCGCGCCGATCGTGATCGAGGCGCTCGCCGCATGGCGGGCCACTCCCGAGGCGGATCGGCGGATCGCCGGTGTGCTGCGCCCGCTCGTCGCGGTGCTCGCTCCGGCGGCCGGACTGCTCGCGTTCCTCGGGTGGAGCGCAGCGTCCGGACGGGGCTTCCTCACGCCCCTGCAGATCCAGTCCTCGTCGCAGTTGCGGGGCGGATTCGTCGCGCCGTGGACCGCGTTGCGGATGGCGGGTTCGAACCTCGGGTCCGGTGATCGGCTCGGGTCGGGCCTGCACCTCGTGTGGGCGATCGTCGTCATCGCGTGCGTCGTCGCGGTCGCCCGACGCCTGCCGACCGCGTACTGGGTGTGGGCGGCACTCAGCGTGGCCGTCGCGCTCTCGGCGCCGAACCTGGATTCGTTCGAGCGGTACGCGGTCGCCACGTTCCCGGTGCTCATCGGGGCCGGCATCCTGACCGCGCGGCCGCGCGATCTGTTCCCGGCGGTGCTCGCCGCCGCCGGGGCCGGCATGTTCGGCGCGACCTACCTCGTGCTCCAGGGCCGACTCGTGCCCTGATCGGCCCGGATCGACCCGGAGGCCCGGTCGTCCCGGGCTTCCCGGTACCGGGGTCCGGCCCGGTGCGACGGGTAACCTGCGGCGTCCCGCCCCGTCCCGCGCTCGAGGAACCGATGCCCGCAGCCCCGCAATCCTCCGACCACCGCGTCGTCATCATCGGCGCCGGTCCGGCCGGCCTCACCGCCGCCTACCAACTCACCAAGCGCGGGGTGACCTCGGAGATCCTCGAGTCCGACACCGTCGTCGGCGGCATCAGTCGGACGGTCGTCGCCGACGGCTGGAGGTTCGACATCGGCGGGCACCGGTTCTTCACGAAGGTGAAGCCGGTCGACGACCTGTGGTTCGAGATCCTCGGCGAGGGCGAGTTCCTGCGCCGCCCGCGGATGAGCCGCATCTTCTACCGGGGCAAGCTCTACGACTACCCGATCAAGCCGATGAACGCACTCACGAACCTCGGTTTCATCGAGGCGGTCCGCTGCGTGCTCTCCTACCTCTGGGTGCGGGTCCGGCCGCCCAAGGACCAGTCCTCCCTCGAGGGGTACATCGCGGCGAACTACGGGTGGCGTCTCTACCAGCACTTCTTCAAGACCTACAACGAGAAGGTCTGGGGCGTGCCCGCGTCCGAGCTGTCCGCCGACTGGGGGGCCCAGCGCATCAAGGGCATGTCGCTCTGGTCGGCCGTCTGGGAGCCGATCCGGGCCCGGACCTTCGGGCGTCGGCGGTCCAAGGACAAGGTCATCACCAGCCTCATCGAGGAGTTCAACTACCCGAAGTTCGGACCCGGCCAGATGTGGGAGCGGTGCGCCGAACTGGTGACGGAGGCGGGCTGCGAGCTCACCTTCCGGTCCCGGGTCACCCGCATCAAGCACGAGGCCGGGCGCGCGGTCGAGGTCACCTCGGTGACCGACGGCGTGGAGACGACGCGTCCGTGCACCGAGGTCATCTCGACCATGCCGATGGGAGCATTGCTCAAGGCGATGGATCCGCCGCCGCCGGCCGAGGTCATCGCAGCCGCTGACGGTCTGACGTACCGCGACTTCATGACGGTCGCCCTGGTCGTGCCGCTCGAGTACTCGTTCCCGGACAACTGGATCTACATCCACGACCCGGGGGTCAAGGTCGGTCGGGTCCAGAACTTCGGTTCCTGGTCGCCGTACCTCGTGAAGGAGGGGCGCACCTGCCTCGGCCTCGAGTTCTTCGTGAACGAGGGCGACTCGATGTGGACCAAGTCCGACGACGACCTCATCGAGCAGGGCAAGCGTGAGCTGCAGCAACTCGGGCTCGCCGACGCGTCGAAGGTCGAGGCGGGCTACGTCGTGCGTATGCCGAAGGCGTATCCGGTCTACGACGAGCACTACCGGGCGAACGTCGACGTGCTGCGGGCCTGGCTCGAGGAGAACACCCCCAACGTGATGCCGGTCGGGCGCAACGGCATGCATCGGTACAACAACGCCGACCACTCGATGTACACGGCCATGCTGTCGGTGGAGAACATCTTCGGTGAGCACCACGACGTGTGGTCGGTGAACGTCGAGGAGGAGTACCACGAGGAGGCGGGGCCCTCGGATCGGAACGCCGGCACCGGCCGTGACGCGCCGATCCTGCCCCGGGCCGCGATCGACGACGCGGCCCGCCAACGCCAGGGTCAGTGATGCCCGGCGTCCTCATCATCACGCCGACCTTCCAGGAGGCCCTCAACATCGAGGAGTTCCTGCGGAGGGCGCGCGCCGCGATGCCGGACGCCGACATCCTCGTGGTGGACGACAACAGCCCGGACGGGACCGCGGACCTCGCCGACCGGATCGGCGCCGAACTGGGTCGGGTCGAGGTGCTGCGCCGGCCCGCGAAGGCCGGGCTCGGCAACGCGTACCGCGCGGCGTTCACGATCGGCCTCGCCCGCGGGTACGACGTGCTCGTCCAGATCGACGCCGACCTGTCGCACGACCCGACCGTGCTCCCCGAGCTCATGGCGGCACTCGACGCGGGGGCCGACCTCGCCATCGGGTCCCGGTACGTCCCGGGCGGGTCGATCCCGCACTGGCCGTGGCACCGGCGGGCGCTCTCGAAGTACGGCAACGGGTACACGGGATTCATGCTGCGGACCGGCGTGCGGGACGCGACGGCGGGCTACCGGGCGTACCCGGCGGCGACGCTGCGTCGGATCGACTACGCCACGACGCGGTCGAAGGGGTACGGATTCCAGATCGAGACGGCGTACCGCGTCGCCCGTGCGGGCGGCCGCATCGTCGAGGTGCCGATCGCCTTCACCGACCGCGTGCGTGGCGCGTCGAAGATGTCGCTCGCGGTCATGACCGAGGAGATGGCGCTCGTCTCGTGGTGGGGCGTCCGGGATCGGTTCCGGCGTCCGGCGGGGGTCTGAGCGCCTCAGAGACCCGGTGGCGTCGGTACCGTGGACCCGACCGGACATCCGCCGGCCGGTCGCGGGGTGTAGAGGTCGTAGATGCCCTCGCCGAACGAGCCGACCTGGCAGAACCGCGCCGCGAGGACCCGGCTCGACTCGAGGGACCCGTACCGCCGGGAGTCGTTCGGTTCGGACCAGTCCTTCCAGATCGACGACAGCACGACCACGTCCGCGGATGCGAGATCCTCGGGCATCCGCGAGCCCTCCCGGTTGGCCATGCCGGGGTCCATCTCGACGAAGTAGGTCGCCGGCGTCAGGTCGGGGAGCATGTAGTAGAGGTACGCGTCCGAGTACGGCGTCCGTCGGAGATCCGATGTGCCGACGAACAGCCGGTCCCCGGGTGCGGTGAGCTCGTCGATCCGGGTCAACAGGGCCTCGGCGGCACCCTGCACCTCGGCACGCCCGTAGTAGAAGCGCCGACCCTCGTGTTCGATCGCCACGGCGGTGCGGCGGTACCCGAAGGACTGGGCCGTGTAGTCGTAGTAGATCCGCGCGGTGAAGTGGGGCAGGACGGCGAGGATGAGGACCGCCGCGGTGACCGCCGCCACCGCGGCGCGTCGGCCGAGGCGCATCGACGGCCGGAGGATGCGCAGCAGTTCCACGATCGCGACCGGGAGGAACGCGACCGGGACGCACGACACCCATGCGAGGTGCGCCGAGTCGACCCGCTGCACCGCCTGCGGCAGCAGGCCGAGGCTCAGTGCGCCGACGGCGAGCAGGACACGGGCCTCGAAGCGGTCCCGATCGCGTCGGACCGCCCACGCGCCGACGGCGAGCAGCGCGAGCACCGTCGCGATGAGCAGCCAGAACCAGAGCGCGAGCTGGGCCGGGGTCGACAGCACCGACGGCCAGCGGGGGAGCGCCTCGACCCCGACCCGCTGGAGGACCGAGTCGAGGTGGTCCCACGGCGGGGGGACGGGGAGGCGTCGCCCGCCCCGCAGGTGGAAGACCGGGTCGAGCACCATGCCCCGGAACACCGTGACCGGCCCGGCCATGACCAGGTGGACGAGGTACGGCGACGTGCCGATCACCGCTCCGAGCGCGAGTCGGACCCATGCTCGTCGGCCGAGACCCCATACGGCGGCGACGCCGCCGAGCGCGGCGGCCACGACGAGGTCGAGTCGGAAGGTGAGGCCGAGCCCGAGGAGGATCCCGCCGGCGAGGATCCAGCCGACGGCGGCCCCGGAGCCGGTGTCGTCCGGACGGGCCCGACGCCGACCCTCGAGGATGCACACCATGCCGAGTCCGACGAGGGCCACGCCCCCGTCCCAGGCGAGCGCGGTGAGGCCGATCGGCGGCACGATCAGGACGAGGCAGACGAGACCGCAGGTCAGGGCGACGGTCCGTCCCCAGAAGCGGGCGAGCAGGACGATCGAGGCGATGATCCCGATCTGCTGGAGCAGCCCGAACCAGCGCTCGGTCGCGAGCGACACCCCGAACACCCGGAACGTGCCGGCGAGGGCCCAGAGGCTGCCCGGCCCGTAGAGGTGGAGGAAGTCGCGGTTGGGCACGAGGCCGTCGAGCACGAACTCGGGGAAGGCCAGCATGAAGCCCTCCTCCATCGGCGGCCCCTGTGCCCGCATGAGCCCGCGCAACGGGAGGGCGACGCCGAGGACGAGGACGAGGACGACGAGGGACCACCCGACGCGACCGCGCCGGGTGACGTCCGGGGCCGGCGCGCCGACCGGGGCGGTCATCGGCGCGGGCGTCGAGCGATCGCGAAGAGCACCGGCGTGCCGTCGTCGATCGTGTCCGAGATCGAGAGGTGGGTGTGGTCGATGCCCGATCCCACGCCGCTCACGGCGGAGCCGAGCACCCGGTAGACCAGCGGCAGCAGGCGCTCGTACGCCCAGACGTACGCCCGGTGGGGCAGACGGCGACGCAGGTTCAGGACGTCGTAGCGCAGCAGGCGCTCGCCGCTGGCCCGGCGGGTCGCGAAGTCCTGCCGGAACACCTCGTCGCCCTCGAGGCCGAGGACCTCGACCTCGGCGAAGAACAGCCGCAGCATCGAGGCGAGCTGGTCGGCCTCGAACATGTACACGTGGAACGGGTTCTCGAAGTCGGCGGGTCGGTTGGGGGTCAGCACGAACACGGTGCCGTCGTCGGCGCAGACCCGGGCGATCTCAGCCACGTGGCGCTCGGGGTCGTGGAAGTGCTCGATGATGTGGGACGAGCACACGGTGTCGAAGGCGGCGTCGGCGAACCCGAGGCGACCGCCGTCCATGCACGCGGTGTCGATGCGGTGGCCGCGCGGGCTCGTCCGGCCCCAGGTGCGAGCGGCCAGCACGGCAGTGTCGGCGGAGTAGTCGATGCCGATGAGACGGCGTCCCTCGCCGGCGAGCGTGACGCTCTCGTCGCCCACCCCACACCCGACGTCGAGGACCAGGCCCGGTCCGATGCGGGCCGCCACCTCGCGGTAGCCGGCCTCGTGCAGTGCGAGCAGCGAGTCGGGGGTCTGGCCCTCCATCGGGCGTTCACCGGTGAGCTGCACGATCCGTCCCGCTCCTCGTCGTCGATCGGGCCCGCGCTCGCTCCGTGCGAGCCCGGGGTCCACACGGACCCGGCGCTCCCGTGGGGGCCCCGGGGGCGGCCGTACACTACAAGTCCGTGCCCCGCCGACCGGGGCGCCCGGTGCGCCGACGCACCGGCCCGCATCGCCGTCACGAGGGGCCGCATGAGCACGTCGAGCCACGGGGACGCCGTCGCCCGGCTGCGCGAGCTCGCCACCTCGGCCGGCCTCGAACGGGTCAGCATCCTCGCGTGGCGGGACCTCGACGATCCCGAGGCTGGGGGTTCCGAGGTGCACGCGGCGAACGTCGCCGAGCGGTGGGCCGAAGCCGGCATCGACATCACGATGCGCACATCGTTCGCAGCCGGGCACCCACAGGTGTCCCACCGCGACGGCTACCGCGTGATCCGCAAGGCCGGTCGCTACATGGTGTTCCCACGGGCTGCGTTCACGGAGATGATGGGGTGGCACGGCGGCCGCGACGGTCTCGTCGAGATCTGGAACGGGATGCCGTTCTTCTCGCCGCTGTGGTCGCGCACACCGCACGTGACCTGGTTCCACCACGTGCACGCCGAGATGTGGAACATGACCCTCCCGCCCCGGCTCGCCACGGCCGGTCGCCTGCTCGAGGCCCGCATCGCCCCGAAGTGCTACCGACGCACGCCGATCGTGACGCTCTCCGAGTCCTCCAAACGCGACCTCGTGGACGACCTCGGGTTCGCCGACCGCATGGTCCGCGTCGTGCCGCCCGGGATCGATCCGCGCTTCACGCCGGGCGGTGCGCGGTCGCCGCGGCCCCTCGTGGTGGCCGTCGGCCGCCTCGTGCCGGTGAAGCGGTTCGAGGTGCTCATCCCGATCCTCGTCGAACTCAAGCGTCGCGTCCCCGACCTCGAGGCCGTGATCGTGGGGGAGGGGTACCGCCGTGAGGACCTCGAGGCCCAGATCCGTGACGCGGACGCCGAGGCCTGGCTCACCCTCCCGGGACGGATCGACGACGCAGCGCTCGTCGACCTCTACCGCCGTGCCTGGGTCCTCGCCAGCGTGAGCAGTGGCGAGGGGTGGGGGATGACCATCACCGAGGCCGCCGCGTGCGGCACCCCGGCGGTCGCGACGCGCATCACCGGTCACGTGGACGCGATCGTCGAGGGCGAGACCGGCCTCCTCGGCGACGATCCGGCGCAGGTGACCGATGCGCTCGAGCGTGTGGTGCGGGACCCCGACCTCCGGCACCGACTCTCGGAGGCGGCGCGCGCGCACGCCGAGCGCTTCACGTGGGAGGCGACCGCCGAGGGCACGTTGCGGGCGCTGGCCGAGGACGCCCGACGCCGCCGCGGCGCACCGCACCCGCACTGACCGGCTGACCCGGATCACGGGCCGGTCACGGGTAGGGTCGGCGGCCGTGGCGACGGCGCTCGACAGCGATGCCGGAGCGGGCCGGGCCGGGGCGGGCGATGGCTCCGACGGTGCTCGGCAGCGGACGACCCGTGCCGTCCGGGCCCTCGGGTACTCGCTCCTCGCCCTCCTCGCGTACGTCCCGGTGCTGCGCTCGGACCCCGGACGCGTCGCGGCCGACACGAAGTCCTACCTGACCCTCGATCCGGGTCGGGTCCTGTCCCGCGGCTGGAGCATGTGGGACCCGAACATCGGACTCGGCACCGTCACCCACCAGAACATCGGGTACCTGTTCCCGATGGGCCCGTACTACTGGCTCATGGAGGCGTTCGGGTTCCCGGACTGGGTGACCCAGCGGCTGTGGCTCGGCACGGTGATCCTCGCCGCCGGGCTCGGGGCGCTGTTCCTGTTCAGGACCCTCGGGGTCCGCGGGCCCGGGGCGGTGGTGGGCGCGATGGCGTTCATGTTGAGCCCGTACCTGCTCGACTACGCCGCCCGCATCTCGGTGATCCTGCTCCCGTGGGCGGGGCTGCCGTGGATGCTCGCGTTCGTCATCCGGGCGCTGCGGCGCGGCGGCTGGAGGTACCCGGCGCTGTTCGCGCTCACGGTGCAGCTCGTGGGAGGGGTGAACGCCACCTCGCTCGTCTTCGCCGGCCTCGCACCGCTGCTCTGGCTGCCCTACGCGGTGTGGGGCTCCCGGGAGGTCGACCTCCGCCGCATGCTCGCAACCGTGGCACGCATCGGTGTGCTCACCCTCCCGGCCTCGCTCTGGTGGATGGCGGGTCTGTGGGCCCAGGGTGGGTACGGCATCGACATCCTCCGGTTCACCGAGACGATCCGGACGGTGGCCCGCACCTCGACCGCGCCCGAGGTCATCCGCGGGTTGGGCTACTGGTTCTTCTACGGGCAGGACAAGATCGGGCCCTGGATCGAGGCGGCGCTCTCCTACACGCAGAGCCTCCCGCACCTGGCGGCCTCCTTCGCGCTGCCGGCGCTCGCGCTCCTCTGTGCCGGGTTCACCCGGTGGCGGCACCGTGCGTTCTTCGCGTTGCTCGCGCTCGTGGGTACGACGGTCGCCGTCGGTGCCTACCCCTTCGACGATCCCGCACCGTTCGGCGCGATCCTCAAGGGCTTCGCGGAGTCATCCACGGCGGGACTCGCGTTGCGCAGCACCGGGCGGGCCACCCCGCTCGTGGTGCTGTCGCTCGCCGTGTTCCTCGGAGTCGGAGTGTCCGCACTGGCCGCCCGCTTCGAGGCCGGTGGGTGGCGTGCCGGGTCACTCGTCGCCGCCGGTCTCGTCGGGGTCCTCGTGCTGTTCAACCTGCCGGCGCTGTGGAACGGGACCTTCTACGGCAAGAACCTCCAGCGGGACGAGCAGGTGCCCGAGTACTGGCGTTCGGCGGTCGCCGACATCTCGGCGGGGGATCCGACGAGCCGCGTCCTCGAACTGCCCGGCGCGGACTTCGCGTCCTACCGGTGGGGCAACACGGTCGACCCGATCACCCCGGGTCTCACCGATCGACCGTACGTCGCCCGGGAACTCATCCCGTACGGCAGCCCGCCCTCGGCTGACCTGCTCAACGCGTACGACCGCCGACTCCAGGAGGGCACCTACGAGTCCCAGGTGACCGCCCCGCTCATGCGCTACCTCGGGGTCGGTGAGATCGTGGTCCGCAACGACCTCCAGACCGACCGGTACAACCTGGTCCGGCCCCGACAGGTGTGGCGGGACTTCGTGGCACCGCAGAGCGGATTGGGCGCGCCCCGGGCGTACGGCGACGCGATCCCCGGGGCCGCGGTGTACCCGCAGGTGGACGAGCAGGCCCTGGCCTTCCCACCCGGGGAGGGCGACCCGCCGCCGGTCGCGGTGGTCCCGGTCACGAGTCCCGGTTCGCTCGTGCGCGCCCAGAGCGTCCGCGGCACGGTGCTGCTCGCGGGCGACGGGGACGGTCTCATCGATGCTGCGGCCACGGGGCTCGTCGACGGCCGTCAGCTCGTGCGGTACTCCGCCTCGATGACCCCGGCCGAGATCCGTGCCGCGGTGCGGGACGGCGCGACGATCGTCGTCACCGATACGAACCGGCGTCGCGGTCGTCGCTGGAGCACGGTGCGCGACACGATGGGGTACACGGAGCAGGCCGGCGAACGCCCCCTGGTGCGTGACGAGTCGGATGCCCGGCTCGAGGTGTTCCCGGGGGCCACCGACGCCGCAGCGACCGTGAGTGAGCCCCGCGGGGTGCGTCGCGTGCAGGCCACCGCGTACGGCAACCCGGTGACGTACACGCCGGAGGATCGCGCGAGTCGTGCGATCGACGGCGACGTCCGCACGGCGTGGCGGGTCGGCGCGTTCTCCCCCGTGGTCGGGGAGCGGCTCCTGGTGGAGACCGAACGACCGGTGCGCACCGACCGGATCACCCTGACCCAGCCGATCACCGGACCGCGGAACCGGTGGATCACCGAGGTGCGGCTGACCTTCGACGGTTCCCGCCCGGTGGTGCGCCGCCTCGACGACACCTCCCGTACCGATGCGGGCCAGATCCTCACCTTCCCGCGCCGGCGTTTCCGCACCCTCGAGATCGGGATCCTCGCCGACAACACGGGACCCCGCTTCAACTACGAGGGTCTGAGCGGCGTCGGGATCGCCGAGGTCGGGCTCGTCGACGACGCCCCGGGTGCGGTTCCGGTCCGGGCGGACGAGGTCGTCCGGCTGCCGGTCGACCTGCTCGCAGCCGCCGGGCCGGTCTCGGCCGACCGGGACCTCGTGCTCGTGATGACCAGGGAGCGGAACACCCCGGTGCCCCCGCGCACGGGGGACGTCGAGGCGGCGCTCGCCCGCTCGTTCGTGCTCCCGACGGACCGCACCTTCACCATCGGCGGGACGGCGCGGCTGAGTCCGATCGCGCCGGGCGGCACCCTCGACCGCCTCCTCGGGTCGACCCGCGTCGCAGCATCGGAGAGCGAGCACCTCGCCGGCGACGTCCGGTTCCGGGCCGCATCGGCGATCGACGACGATCCGACGACGGCGTGGAACACCCCGTTCGTCGCCCCGACGGGACAGTGGATCGAGTTCGCCAGCCCGACGACGGTGGCGGTCGATCGTCTCGACCTGCGGGTCGTCGCGGACGGTCGCCACTCCGTACCGACCCGGGTCACGCTGAGCGTGGACGGCACGAACATCCCACTGACCATCCCGCCGATCCCCGACGCAGCCCGGGAGAACGCGACCGCCGAGGTCCGGATCCCGCTCCCGCGTGCAGTGCGGGGGCGCACGGTGCGCCTCACGGTGGACGCGGTCCGGGAGGTCCGCACCCGCGACTTCTACGGGAACGGCGATGTGGTGATGCCGGCCGGGATCGCGGAACTCGGCATCCCCGCGCTCGAGCAGCCGGCACTCGCCCCGGGTGATCCCGACGCCGGGTTCACGACCCCGTGCCGCGACGACCTGCTCACGATCGACGGCGCGCCCGTCCCCGTGTCGATCGTGGGCACGCGTGGCGACGCGACGACCCGGGGCGGCCTGCAGGTGATCGGGTGTGAGGTCACGACGCTCGCGGCGGGGGAGCACACACTGCGCGCGACCGCCGGTCCCGGGACCGGCATCGACCTCGACCGCCTGGACCTCCGCTCGCTCGTCTCGGGGTCCGATGCGCTCGCGTCACGACCGGCGCCGGGGCGCTCCGCCCGTACCGCCGGTGATCGGCGGGACGGCCCCGAGGTCGGCCCCGTACCCGCGGTGGATCTCCGGTCCGCCGGGCGCGACCGGACGACGGTCCGGGTCCGGGGCGCGACGCCGGGCGAACCCTTCTGGCTCGTCCTCGACCAGAGCCACAACCGCGGGTGGCGCGCCACGTCGGCGGGCCGTGACCTCGGCGGATCCACCCTCGTGGACGGCTACGCGAACGGATGGCTCATCACGCCGCAGACCACGTCGTTCGAGGTCACGATGCGGTGGATGCCCCAACGCACGGTCAACGTCGCGCTCGTGCTCTCGGCCCTTGCGGCCCTGACGTGCCTCGCGATCGCAGTGATCGACCCCCGTCGCCGCACGGCGACCCTCACGGCCGACGACGGCGTCGCCGAACTCGCCGTCCCCGGGCGCGCCGCAGCGCCGCTGCCGATCGGTCGCGCCGCGGTGGGTGTGCTCATGGTGCTCGGCGTCGGGACGCTGCTCGCCGGGCCGGTGGTCGGCGGTCTCGCCGCCGTGCTGACCCTCGGTGCCGCACGGTGGCCCCGTACCCGGATCGTGCTCGCGATCGCACCGGCGCTCGCGGTGGTGGTCGCCGGTGGGTACATCACCTGGCGCCAGTGGAGGGTGTCGGTGCCCCCGACCTTCGAGTGGCCGCTCGGGTTCACGCGGGCCCACCTCATCGGCTGGGCGGCGATCATCCTCCTCGCCGCGACGGGCCTCCTCGACCTCCTCGAGCGGCGTCGCCGGGACTGAGCGGCGGCCGGTCGGCCCGTCAGTCCCCGGTACCGATGATCATCCCCGCTCCGACGGTCTCGTGCGTCGACTCGTCGATGAGGATGAAGGACCCGGTGGTCTGGTTCCGGCGGTACTCGTCCACGAAGAGCGGCGCCGTGACCCGGAGCTGGACCCGCCCGATGTCGTTCATGTGGAGCTGGCCGGCCGAGTCGTCCCGCGACAACGTGTTGATGTCCAGCCGGTACTGCAGATCCCGCACCTGGCACCGTGCGCTGTTCGTCGTGTGCTTGATGCCGTAGGTCACGCGCTCGGCCATGGGCCGCTCGTGGAACCAGCAGACCATCGCATCGAGATCCTGGGTCGCGGTCGGCGCGTTGCGGGTGCGACAGATCATGTCGCCCCGGCTCACGTCGAGGTCGTCCGCGAGCCGGATGGTCACCGACATCGGCGGGAAGGCCTCGTCGAGCGGACCGTCGAAGGTGTCGATCGAGGCGATCGTGGTGGTGAGGCCCGACGGCAGCACCATGACCTCGTCGCCGGGCCGGAACACGCCGCCTGCGACCTGCCCCGCGTACCCCCGGTAGTCGTGGTGTCGGTCCGACATCGGCCGGATGACGTACTGGACGGGGAACCTGGGGTCGATGAGGTTGCGGTCGGACGCGATGTAGAGGTGCTCGAGGTGGTACAGGAGTGTCGGTCCGCCGAACCACGGCATGTGCTCGGAGTGGGTCGTGACGTTGTCGCCGTTGAGGGCCGAGATCGGGATGAAGGTGAGGTCGGGGATGTCGAGCTTCGCCGCGAACTCGGTGAACTCGGCGCAGATGTCGTCGAAGACGCGCTGGTCCCAGTCGACGAGGTCCATCTTGTTGACGCAGAGCACGAGGTGGGGGACCCGCAGGAGGGATGCGATGACGGCATGGCGGCGGGACTGCTCGACGATGCCCTTCCGGGCGTCGATGAGGACGAGGGCGAGGTCGGCGGTGGACGCGCCCGTGACCATGTTGCGCGTGTACTGCACGTGACCCGGGGTGTCGGCGATGATGAACTTGCGCTGCGGGGTCGCGAAGTAGCGGTAGGCGACATCGATCGTGATGCCCTGTTCCCGCTCCGAGCGGAGTCCGTCGGTGAGCAGCGCGAGGTTCGTGTAGTCGAAGCCCTTCTCGCGGCTCGTCCGCTCGACCGCCTCGAGCTGGTCCTCGAAGATCTGCTTGGAGTCGAGCAGGAGTCGACCGATGAGGGTGGACTTGCCGTCGTCGACGGAGCCCGCCGTGGCGAAGCGCAGCATCTCCACTAGAAGTACCCCTCCCGCTTGCGGTCCTCCATGCCGGCCTCGCTGATGCGGTCGTCGGCCCGGGTCGCCCCGCGTTCGGTGATCCGCGACGCCGCCACCTCGACGATGACCTCGGCCGCCGTCGCCGCGGGGGACTCGACCGCACCGGTGCACGTCGCGTCGCCGACGGTGCGGAACCGCACGAGGAGCTCCTCGGGCTGCTCGTCGGGGAGCAGGGTCAGGTACGGCGTGACCGCGAGGAGCATCCCGTCGCGCCGCACGATCTCGCGACGGTGGGCGTAGTAGATCGACGGGATCTCGATGCCCTCGCGCTCGATGTACTGCCACACGTCCATCTCGGTCCAGTTCGAGATCGGGAACACCCGGATGTGCTCGCCCCGTCGGTGGCGACCGTTGTAGAGGCTCCACAACTCCGGGCGCTGGTTCTTGGGATCCCACTGTCCGAACTCGTCGCGGAACGAGTAGATGCGTTCCTTGGCCCGGGCCTTCTCCTCGTCCCGGCGGCCGCCGCCGAACGCGGCGTCGAACCCGCCGTCGGTGAGGCCGTCGAGCAGTGCCACGGTCTGCAGCTTGTTCCGACTCGCCCGTGGTCCGGTCTCCTCGACGACCCGACCGGCGTCGATCGCCGCCTGCACCGACGCCACCACGAGGTTCACGCCGAGCTCGGCGATACGGCGATCCCGGTAGTCGATGACCTCGTCGAAGTTGTGGCCCGTGTCGACGTGCATCACCGGGAACGGGATGCGGGCCGGGTGGAACGCCTTCTCCGCGAGGCGCAGCATGACGATGGAGTCCTTGCCGCCCGAGAAGAGCATCACGGGCCGCTCGAACTCCGCCGCCACCTCGCGGATGATGTGGATCGATTCGGCCTCGAGCGCGTCGAGGTGCGGAACCTGGGCCGCCTTCACCGGGATGTCCCTCCGGGTCGGATGTCGGTCATCGGGATCTTCGTGGTCGGGAGGTGGGATCGTCCGCATGCTGCCCGGCTGCGGGGAACGGCGAGTGTACCGGCGGTCCGGGTGCGCCCGGACCGATCCCCGGCCCGGGCGGTCACCCGCGGGTCCGGGCGTGGACGACCCGGAGCGCGGCCTCGGCGAACTCCGGTCGGCAGATGAGCAGGTCCGGCAACGAGGTCTCGGGACCGTTGTAGACGAGGGGCGAACCGTCGAGGCGGGACGCGTGGAGCCCGGCGGCGAGGGCCACAGCCACGGGCGCGCAGTTGTCCCACTGGTACTGCCCTCCCTCGTGCGCGTACAGATCGGCCTCGCCCCGCACGATCGCCATCGCCTTCGCCCCGGCCGAACCCATCGGCACCACCTCGGCGTTGAGGGCGGCCCGGAGCGGCTCGGTGATCGGCACGTCGCGCGTGCGACTCACGATGACCCGGGGCGGACCGTCGGTCGGGGGTGCCAGCACGGGTGCCGGGTCGGTACCGAGCACGATCCCGAGGGCCGGCAACGCCACCGCGCCGACGGCCGGGACGCCGTCGATCGCGAGGGCGACGTGGACGGCCCAGTCCGTACGGCCCTCGCGGTACTCGCGCGTGCCGTCGAGAGGATCGACGATCCACACCCGCGAGGCTCCCAGACGCGCCGGGTCGTCGGCCGACTCCTCGGACAGCACGGCGTCGTTGGGGCGGGCCGCCGCGAGCTCGGTGAGGATGAGGTCGTTCGCGTCGCGATCGCCGCGGTCGCCGAGCGCGCGATCCCCGGAGTCGCCGGTGAACCCCGCCCGGATGGCCAGGAGCAGCTCACCGGCGCGCCCGGCGATCGACGCTGCGAGTTCGTGGTCGTTCACAACGCCCTCCTCGGGTTCGTTCGCGTCCGCTCGCTCACCTGCGCCTCGGGTGGGTGGGGTCGCCTGCGGTTCGTTCGCGTCCGCTCGCTCACCTCCGCCTCCATGCCTCGGGGTCCTCGAGGAGGGCGCTGACGTGGGCGGGGAGTTCGTGGGCGACGAGGTCGGCGAGGGTCGTGCCCTCGAGCACCTCGCGCAGGGCGGCCCGCACGGCGATCCAGATGCGGGGCACCTCCGTGGCGGCGCCCGGGTAGGCCTGGTCCTCGGGGGCCTCACCGCGCACCGCGGCGAGGGGCCCGTCCACCGCTCGGATGACGTCGGCGAGTGTCACGGTCGCCGCGGGCCGGGCGAGCAGGTACCCGCCCTCGGCTCCGCGCTGGGAGCGCACGACCCCGGCGTTCCGCAGTGCCGCGAGGATGTTCTCGAGGAAGTTCGCCGGGATGCCCTGCGCCGTCGCGAGGGCCTCGGCCTTCACCGGACGGCCCGGTTCGGCCGCCGCGAGTTCGGCGGCGGCCCGGACCGCGTAGTCCGATTTCGCCGAGATCTTCACTGGGGCGCCCCCATGGCCGGATCGGGGCCTCCGGGGCCCGGCGTCCCGTCGGTGGGGCCAAGGCCACCAGACCGATCCGGATCGTCGGACCGGTCGGGAAGGCCGGTCGGAGCGCATGGTATCCGGGTCCCGGCGGGCTCCCGACCGCGGATCAGGCCAGTCCCGCCTCCCGCAGCACGGCCACGTTCGGGACGCCCCACCCGGCGTCGTAGCGGTGGCGATCGCCGACGCTCGTGATCCGTCCGGTCCCGTCCCGTTCCTCGATCATCGACGGTGCGACCAGGGCGGGGTGTGCCACCCCGGTCGCCCGGGTGAGGCGGAGGAGATCGCGCCGCAGGCCCTCGAGGTACGACGCGCACCGCACCGATTTCCGCGTGGGGTCGATACCCCGTTGGAGCCATCGGGACGACGTCGCGATCCCGGTCGGGCAGTGCCCGGTGTGGCACCGCTGGGCCTGGATGCAGCCGATCGAGAGCATGGCCTCCCGGCCGGTGTTGATCGCGTCGACGCCGAGCGCGAACGCCGTGAGACCCCGGATCGGCAGGCCGAGGCGGCCCGATCCGATCAGGACGACGTCGTCCACGACGCCGGCCTCGGCCAGTGCCCGGTACACGCGCGGGAACCCATCGAGGAACGGGAGTGCCACGTTGTCGGCGAAGGGGAGGGGTGCGGCGCCCGTGCCGCCCTCGCCGCCGTCGATCGTGATGTGATCGACGCCGCGCCCCGTGGTCGCCATGAGGTGCGCGAGGTCCTCCCAGAACCGCATCTCGCCGACCGCACTCTTGATGCCGACCGGGAGACCGGTCGCGGCGGCGATGCGTTCCACCAGGTCGAGCAGTGAGTCGACGTCTCCGAACGCGGAGTGCCGGGCCGGGCTGTGACAGGTCTCCCCGACGGGGATCCCGCGCATGGCCGCGACCTCGGGGGTGACCTTCGCGCCCGGGAGCACGCCGCCGAGGCCCGGCTTGGCCCCCTGGGAGAGCTTGATCTCGATCGCCCGCACCGGAGCGCCCGCGACCGTGTCGACGAGTCGGTCGAGATCGAACCGGCCGTGCGCATCCCGGCAGCCGAAGTACCCCGTGCCGATCTGCCAGACGAGGTCGCCGCCCTGCCGGTGGAACGGGCTGATCCCGCCCTCCCCGGTGCCCTGCCAACATCCTGCGAGCGCCGCCCCGCGGTTGAGCGACTCGATCGCCCGGGGTCCGAGCGACCCGTAGGACATCGAGGAGATGTTCACCAACGATGCGGGCCGGAAGGCGTGACGTCGGCCTCGGGGACCACCGAGGACCTTCGCACAGGGGAGTGGGTACCCCGCAGCCTCCTCCCCGGGTTCGGGATCCACCGGGAAGGCGGCGTGGCGGACGAACAGGTAGTTGGGGGTGGTGTCGAGGTCGTTGTCGGTGCCGAACCCGGCGATGCCACCGGCCCCACCCGCGGTCTCGTAGACCCAACGCCGTTCGTCCCGGCTGAAGGGCCGCTCCGCGTCGTTGTCGGTGACGATGTACTGGCGCAGTTCGGGGCCGATGCTCTCGAGCCCGTACCGCAGGTGCCCGATCACCGGGAAGTTGCGCAGGATCGTGTGTCGGCGCTGCGTGAGGTCGTGCACGGCGAGGATGAGGATCCCGCCGCCGGCGATGGTGAGGAGCCAGGCCCAGATCGGCATCACCCGAGCCTCGCGCGCCCGGAGGGTGGCCGCATAGGGTGCCGGCGTGCAGATCCCGCTCCGCCGCCTCGATCCTGAGCTCCCGCTCCCGACCGCCCAGCACCCGGGGGACGCCGGGTACGACCTCCAGGCCAGGGCGGAGGTGACGCTCGCGGCGGGTGGCGGACGCGCACTCGTGCCGACCGGGATGGCGGTGGCGATCCCGGAGGGGTGCGCCGGGTTCATCCAGCCGCGCTCGGGGCTCGCGTTGCGGCACGGCGTCACCGTCCTCAACGCCCCGGGGCTCATCGACGCCGGGTACCGCGATGAGCTCAAGGTCCTGCTCGTCAACACGGACCCCGTGTCGGACTACACGGTCCGGCGCGGCGACCGGATCGCCCAACTCGTCATCCAGCGCTTCGAGGTGGTCGAGTGGGAGGTCGTCGAGGATCTCGGCGACTCCCGCCGCAGTACCGAGGGCTGGGGTTCGACCGGGCGCTGAGGCGCCCCCACTCCCGGAGGGACCATGACCCATCCGTTCCGTTTCGGCGTCCAGATCGGTGGCGCGCTCGGTGCCCGCGAGTTCGTGGACCTCGCCCGTCGGGTCGAGGGTCTCGGCTACTCCACCCTCTACATGCCCGATCACTTCGTGGACACCGACCTCGCACCGATGGTCGGGCTGTCGATGGCGGCGGCGGTGACCTCCGACCTGCGGGTCAGCGCGTTGGTGTTCGCGAACGATTACAAGCACCCGGCCGTCCTCGCCAAGGAGATCGCCACGCTCGACGTGCTCTCGGACGGCCGTGTGGATCTGGGCATCGGAGCCGGTTGGATGCAGGTGGACTACGACCAGCTCGGGATGCCCTACGACCGGCCGGGCGTCCGCATCGCCCGGCTCGCGGAGGCCCTCGCCGTGATCCGCGGGTGCTGGAGCGGCCGTTCCTTCTCGTTCGAGGGCGAGCATTACCGCATCGCGGACCACACGGCCACGCCCGCACCGGTGCAGCAGCCCGGTCCGCCGATCCTCATCGGGGGCGGCGGTCCCCGGATCCTGCGGCTCGCCGGAGCCCACGCCGACATCGTCGGCATCAACCCGAACCTGCGGGCCGGGGCGATCACGGCCGATGCAGCCAAGGACGCGCTCGCGGCACAGACGCGGCAGAAGGTCGAGTGGATCCGCGAGGGTGCCGGTGAACGGTTCGACGCGATCGAGCTCCAGATCCGCTACTTCTTCGCGCAGGTCACGGACGACGCGAACGGCCTCGCTGAGACGATGGCGCCGATGTTCGACGTGACCGCGGCCGACGCGCTCGAGTCCGGCGTGTTCCTCGCCGGCACCGTCGACCAGATCTGCGACACGCTCGTCGAACGGCGCGAGACCTGGGGTGTGTCCAACGTCGTGTTCGGGAACGACAACTTCGAGATGCTCGCGCCCGTGGTGGCGCGCCTCGCCGGGACCTGACCGGCCGCGAACCGCCTAGAGCAGTGAGCGAAGGGTGTCGCGGGTGCGTCGCACCTCGTCGGCGCTCTGTGCGAACTCGGCCGCCGCGAAGTCCGTGACGCCGGCGTCGGCGAGGGCCCGGATCTGGGCTGCGACCGAGGCCTCGTCGCCGACGATAGCCACGTCCGCGGGTCCACCGGCCCCCTCGCGGTCGAGCATCGCCCGGTACGACGGCAGGTGTCCGTAGACCTCGAAGATCTGCGCGGCGCGGGCCCGGGCGTCGTCGGGGTCGTCGGTGACGCACACCGGGAGCCCGACCGCCACCCGGGGAGCCGGTCGCCCGGCTGCCTCGGCGGCCGCGGTCAGGGTCGGCACGGTGAACGAGTCGAGCGTGCGCGGACCGGTCATCCAGGTGATGGTGCCGTCGGCCCGTTCGGCGGCGAGCTTGAGCATCGCGGGCCCGAGGGCTGCGACCACGAGCGACGGAGCGTCGGTGCCGGGCACCGTGATCTGGGCGTGCACGGAGAGGGTCGAACCGTCGACGTCGGCCTGTTCGCCGCGCAGGAGCGGCACGAGCGCCTCGAGGTACTCGCGCATGTGGCGCGCCGGCTTGTCGAAGGAGTAGCCGAACATCGCCTCGATGACGAACTGGTGCGACAGTCCGATGCCGAGGGTCAGACGGCCGTCGGACGCCGCCTGCACGGTGAGGGC
>JALRDW010000062.1 GCA_023262065.1 Acidimicrobiia bacterium
GTCCACATCAACGCCGGCATCGCGGCGCTCGCGCTCGCGGTGATCCTGGGCCGCCGACGGGGCTGGCCGAAGCACCCGATGCCGCCGCACAACCTCACCCTCACCCTCATCGGCACGGGCATCCTCTGGTTCGGGTGGTTCGGGTTCAACGCGGGCTCCGCCCTCGCTGCGAACGGCGTGGCCGTGACCGCCTTCGTGAACACGATGATCGCGGCGGCCGCCGGCATGCTCGGGTGGCTGCTCGTGGAGCGCATCCGCTTCGGCCACTTCACCACGCTGGGTGCGGCGTCCGGTGCGGTCGCCGGTCTCGTGGCGATCACCCCGTGTGCCGGTTTCGTCGGCGGCATGGCGCCGATCGTCATCGGAGCGATCACCGGGTTCATCTGCTTCTGGGCGGTGAACCTGAAGGTCCGCTTCGGGTACGACGACTCGCTCGACGTCGTCGGTGTCCACCTCGTCGGTGGCATCCTCGGTTCGTTGCTCGTCGGCCTGTTCGCCGACACCGCCGTCAACGAGGCCGGCAAGGACGGGTTGTTCTTCGGTGGCGGTTGGGATCTCATGGCCGAGCAGGTCATCGCCGTCGCCGCTACCCTCGTGTTCTCGTTCGTCGTCACGGCGATCATCGCGCTCGTGCTGCGTGCGGTGATGCCCGGCGGTATCCGAGCCTCGGCCGAGGACGAGGAGACGGGTCTCGACCTCACGCAGCACTCCGAGACCGCGTACGCCTTCGACCGAGTCTGATCCGACTCCGAACCGAGGAGAGCTGTTCCATGAAGATGATCACCGCCATCATCAAGCCCTTCAAGCTCGATGACGTGAAGGACGCGCTCAAGGCGTCCGGCGTCCAGGGTCTCACCGTGAGCGAGGTCCAGGGCTTCGGCCGCCAGCGGGGGCACACGGAGGTGTACCGGGGCGCCGAGTACGAGATCGACTTCGTCCCCAAGGTCCGCATCGAGATCATCGCCGACGACGGAGAGGTCGAAGCGATCGTGGACACGATCATCGAGAACGCGCGCACCGGCAAGATCGGCGACGGCAAGGTCTGGGTGCACACGCTCGACTCGCTCCACCGGGTTCGCACCGGTGAAGTGGGCGCCGACGCGATCTGACGTCGGCATCGTGGACCTCCGGGCGGCGCGTGCGGCACTCGTCGCCGACGCGTCGGTCGGAGGCGCCACGTTCGGTGCTGCGCTGAGCGACGCGGTCGACGCGACGCTGCGGTCGTCGTTCGCGGCGGTCGCCCGCGACGACCTCGTCGTCCTCGCCCTCGGCTCGTACGCCCGCCGGGAGCTCTGCCCGGGTTCGGACGTCGATGTGCTGCTCCTGCATCGTCGTCCGGAGATCGCGGCGGTCGCCGACGCCCTCTGGTACCCGCTGTGGGATGCCGGCCTCGTGCTCGGTCACGCCGCACGGACCGCGAAGGAGGCGCTGCGCCTGGCCGAGTCGGATCTCGAGACGCTCACGTCCCTGCTCGACGTGCGCGTGGTCGCCGGGCCGGCGACCGCGGACGCCGACGCCCTCGTGCACCGGGTCCGCCGGACGGCCCGACGCCGACGTGCGGCGCTCATCGATGAACTCGCCGCGGCGGCGACCCGACGTCGCGATCGCCCGGGTCCGATCGCCGAGGTGCTCGAACCCGACCTCAAGGAGGGGAGCGGTGGTCTGCGCGACCTCCACGCCCTCGGCTGGGCGGGTTGGGCCCTCGGACCCGGGGGTCCCGCGGCGCTCGCCGCCATCGGCGCGCTCCACCCCGAGGACCTCGGCGATCTGCGGCGGGCGAACGCGACGTTGCTCGATGTGCGGGTCGCGCTGCACCGCGTCTCGGGGCGACCGTCGGACCGCCTCGTGCTCCAGGACCAGGACGGGGTCGCCGCGCTGCTCGGGGCCGACGACGCTGACGACCTCGTGCGGCGGGTGGCCGCCGCCGGACGGTCGATCGGGTGGATCGCGGACGAGGCCTGGAGCGCGCTGCGGGTGCCCGCCCCGCGTCGGTCGCGACGGCGCGGCGGGGTCGGTGTCGAACTGTCGCCCGGTGTCCTCGAGCATGCGGGGACGATCGCCCTGGCGCCGGACGCGTCGATCGACGGCTCCCTCGTCCTGACCGTCGCCGCCATCGCGGCGACGCGGGGTGCTCGGGTGTCGCGCGACACGCTCCAACGGCTGCGCGGCGTGGCCGCACCGACCTGGGACCAGGCCGATCGTGATGCCTTCATCACCCTGCTGCGCGCAGGGCGCGCGGCGATCCCGGTCATCGAGGCACTCGACCACGTCGGCGCGTTCACGACGGTCCTCCCGGAGTGGGCCGACGTGCGCTCCCGGCCCCAGCGCAACGCCTACCACCGGTTCACGGTGGACCGGCACCTGCTCGAGGCGGTGGCCGAGAGTGCGAGCCTCCTCGATGGGACGGCCGAGGCCGACCGTCAGGTCGTCGCCGGACTCGACCGGCCCGATCTGCTGCTGCTCGCGGCGTTGCTCCACGACATCGCGAAGGGACAGCCCGGTGACCACTCCGAGGTGGGCGCGGCCCGGGCCCGGGTCATCGCCGAGCGCATCGGCCTCGACCCGGCGGCGACCGAGACCCTCGCCTGGTTGGTGGCCGATCACCTCCTGCTCGCCGACACCGCGACCCGCCGCGACCTCGATGACCCGGTCACCGTCGAGCGGTTCGCCGGGCGGGTCCGGGACCGTGATCGACTCGTGCTGCTGCACGCGCTCACGGTCGCCGACTCCCGCGCGACCGGGCCGGCGGCCTGGGGTCCGACGAAGGCGGCGCTCGTGCACGACCTCGTGGCTCGGGCCGCCGTGGCGATCGACGCCGGGTCGGTGACGGACCCGGGTGGGTTCGATCCCTTCGTCGGGCACGAGGCCGAGATCGCCGCGGGCACGCTCTCGGTGAGCTGGTCCGAACCGCCCGAGGGCGGGTTGCGATGCACGGTGGTGGCCCCCGACCGCCCCGGCCTCCTCGGCGCGGTCTCGGCGGCGCTCGCGCTCGCCGGGCTCGACGTGTGGTCGGTGGGCGCGGCGACCCATGCGTCCGGGGTGGCGCTCGAGGTCTTCACCGGTGTGGACCGGTTCGGCCGCCTCGGTGACGACCGGGGTCGGGCGGAGGCGACCGCAGCGATCGAGCAGGCCTGCGCGGGGGATCCGGACCTCGCGGCTCGCCTCGCGGCACGGGCCGAGGCCTACCGCCGCGGTGCACCGGTACGGGGTCCGGTCACGGTGCAGGTCGACGTGCTCGGTTCGGCGACGGCCACGGTGGTCGAGGTGTTCGCCGACGACGAGGTGGGGCGGTTCGCGCACCTCGCGATGCTCCTGGCCGAGGCCGGGGTCGACGTCACCGCGGCGCGGGCGACCACGATCGGCGACCGGATCGTCGACACGTTCTACGTGCGGGACGTGCACGGCAAGATCGTCGATCCGCTCGCGATCGCGCGGATCCGGCGGTCGATCATCGAGGGGCTCGAGGGTGGGGCACCCGGGGCGGCGGACCCGCGGACGTAGGCTCGCCGCCATGGATCCCACCCCTGCCGTCTCCGCCGTCGATCTCCTGCGCTGGGCCGAGACGCTCTCGGCCGTCGCCCGGACGGGCCTCGGGTTCACCCAGAGCCTCTACGAGCGTGAACGGTTCGAGGAGGTCCTCCACGTGGCCGCCGACATCCGGGCCGCCGCGATCGAGGAGGCCGAGGCCGATGCGCTCTTCGAGACCTGGATGATGGCCGTCGGCTCGGGCGTACCCGGGTACGTCACGCCGAAGGTCGCGGTGGCGGCGATCGTCGGCAACGAGCGGGGCGAGCTGCTCCTCACCCAGCGCGCCGACTCCGGCTGGTGGCTGTACCCGGTGGGGTGGGCGGATGTCGGCTACTCGCCGTCCGAGGTCGCCATCAAGGAGGTGTACGAGGAGACGGGGATCGAGGTCGAGCCGGTCCAACTCATCACCGTGCTCGACGGACTCCGCCTCGGCTTCTCCCACCTGCCGCTCTACTCGCTCGTGTTCCACTGTCGCATGGTCGGCGGGGAACTGCGCGGGCACCCCCTCGAGACGCGCGACGTCGGGTTCTTCGCCCGCGACGCGCTCCCGCAGCCGCTCGCGGGTGCGCACCGCTGGGCGGAGCTCGCGTTCCGGGCCATCGACGGCGAGGTGTTCCCGTGTGACTTCGACTGGCCGCGCACCCCGCCGTGGCGGGGGTCCGGGGCCTAGCCGCGACGCCCGAGGACGACGGTCCTCAGGCGGCGTCGAGCTGTGCCTCGATGAGTCCGAACAGCGACACCGTCCGGCCGCGGCGTTCCCATTCGCCCCCGGCCCGGTCGTGGTCCACGAGCCCGGACCGGTCGGCATCCCGGGCGATCGCGGCCCCGGCGGCGTTGGCGATCTGGGCCGGTTCGAGCGAGTCGCCGTAGGCCTCGAACACCTCGAGGCCGTCCCAGAGTGAGTCGAGCGCCCGGGTGGTGTCTCCGATCGGGAGCGCGCCCGGGTCGGCGCCCCGGGTCAGCGACCCGGCGACCTCCTCCCAGAGGTCGTAGTGGGACACGCCGTCGGGCGGCTGGAAGCCGGCCACGGGGTGGAGCCGGAACTCCAGCGTCTCGCCCCCGGGTCCGCAGTCCACGAGCCAGACCTGGGATCCGTTGAGGTAGGAGTCGACCGGAACCCCGAGGTGCTCCTCGAGCGTGACCACGAGGGCGGGATCGAGCCGCCAGATCGCGGTCGCGACGCGTCCGCTCACCGCAGGGACCGGGTCCGGGGCGCGGGGGTCGGGTGCACGCCGGGAGGGTAGCGCCGGCCCCGGGCACCCCGCCCGCCGCATCGGTACCATCGACGGCGTGGTGACCTACGACCGGCTCTCGTCCCTGGACGCGAGCTTCCTGCACCTCGAGTCGATCGAGACCCCGATGCACGTCGGAGCGGTCTCGATCTTCGAGGGCGAACCGTTCTTCGATGGGACCGGGCGTTTCCGGCTCGCCGAGGTCCGTCGGCTGGTGTCGTCGCGACTGCACCTCATCCCGCGGTTCCGCAAGCGCCTGATGCCGGTGCCGTTCAACCAGGGTCGGCCGATCTGGGTCGATGATCCGCGCTTCGACATCGCCTACCACGTGCGGTTGACCGCGCTGCCGTCCCCCGGCACCCGTGAGCAGCTCATGACGCTCACCTCGCGCATCCAGTCACAACTGCTCGACCGGTCCCGGCCGTTGTGGGAGCTCTGGTTCGTCGAGGGTCTCGAGGAGGGGCGGGTCGCGCTCATCCAGAAGACGCACCACGCACTGGTCGACGGCGTCTCGGGGGTCGACGTCGCCACGGTGCTGCTCGACTTCGAGCCCACGCCGACCTACCTCGAGCCGCCGCGGTGGATCGTCCAACCACCGCCCGCCGAGTGGCGCCTGTTCGCGGACTCGGTCTGGGAGCGCGCGACCGAGCCCACCGAGATCATCCGGACGGCGCGGGCCGCAGTGCGGGGTCCGCAGCGCGCGCTCGACGAGACCGTCCGCATCGCCCGATCGATCCAGACCATGTTCGGGGCCGACGCGATCGCGCCGCGCACCTCGCTCAACACCGTCCACGTCGGCCGCAACCGGCGCTTCGACGGGGTGCGGGTCTCGTTCGAGGACGTCCGTACCGTGCGACGCGCGTTCGGGGGCACCATCAACGACGTCGTGCTCGCCGGGGTCGCCGGGGGGCTGCGCCGGCTCCTCGAGTCCCGGGGTGAGCCGGTGCGCGACATCACGCTCAAGGCGCTCTGCCCGGTCTCGGTCCGGGATGACGCCGAGCGCATGCAGCTCGGCAACCGGGTGTCCGGGATGATGGTCCCGCTGCCGATCGGGACGGCCGACCCGGTGGACCGCCTCGCCGAGATCCGGCTCGCGACGCACGACCTCAAGGAGCGCGAGCAGGCGGTCGGGGCGACGTTCCTGCTCGATCTCACCCACTACGCGGCACCGACCCTGCTGGGCCTGGCCGCACGGGTCACGCACCGCCAGCCCTTCATCAACCTCGTCGTGACCAACGTGCCCGGACCGCAGGTGCCGCTCTACTGCATGGGCGGGCGCATGCTCGAGGCGTTCCCGGTGGTCCCGCTCACCCGCAACCTGTCGATCGGCATCGCGATCCTGTCGTACTGCGGACAACTGCACATCGGGCTGTTCGTCGACCGCGATGCCTTCGGCGATCTCGCCGTGCTGTCGGGTGCGATGGAGGACTCCTTCGCCGAGCTCACGAAGCGGGCGGAGGAACGCCTCGACGCCACGCCCCGGTAGTGTCGGGTCCGTGACCGCACCCCACGGGCACGGCGACCACCTCCACGCGCCGCCGTCCGATCCCACTGCGAGCCGAAGGCCGCGTCCGCCCAAGCAGGAGCAGGAGCAGGCCTCCGAGGAGATCGTCGAGGTCGCCCCGAACGTCATCCGGATGCAGCTCCCCATCTGGATGCCGGGCCTCGGTCACGTGAACATGTACGGGCTGCTCGACGACCGCGGGCTCGCCGTCGTCGATCCGGGCCTGCCCGGCCCGAACTCCTGGCGGACGCTCACCAGGCGCCTGCGCGCCGCCGGGTTCCGGGTCAAGGACGTCCACACGGTGATCGTCACGCACTCGCACCCCGACCATTTCGGTTCCGCTGGACGCATCCGTCGCGAGGCGGACGCCGCGCTCATCACCCACCGTGCGTTCACGACCTGGTCGCTCGATCGCAAGGGGCACACGCTCTCGGAGACCGAGGCGGAGCGCATCGAGCAGGAGGCGATCGAGGAGGCGCAGTCCTACCGCGGCCCGTCGTTCGAGGAGCTCCCGACCCTGCGCGCCGAGGATGACGACTTCACGACCGAGCACCAGCGGCAGTCGGTGCCCTGGGGCGGCACGGTCCCGTGGGGTGGGAGTCGGCACCCGGATCCGCCGTTCAAGCAGCGGGTTCGGATGCGTGCGATCCGGCTGATGTTCAGCCCGCCCGACCCGACCCGGCGTGTGCGACACGGGAGCCCGCTCATGCTCGCAGGGCGCGAGTGGCAGGCCGTGCACACCCCGGGGCACACGCTCGATCACCTCTGCCTCTGGGATGCCGAGCACGGGGTCCTGCTCTCCGGCGATCACGTGCTGCCGACGATCACCCCGCACGTCGCGGGCTCGGCCTCGGGTGACTCGCTGCGCGCGTACCTCAAGACGCTGGACCTCGTCGCGGACCTGCCCGAGGTCCGCCTCGGTCTGCCCGCCCACGGGCACCCGTTCGCCGACGTGCCGGGTCGGGTCGCCGCGATCAAGGAGCACCACGCCGAGCGCATGGATCACCTGCACGCAGCCGCCGTGGTGATCGGACCGGCGAGCGTCGAACGGCTGTCGCACGAGGTCTTCCCGGAACGGCACTGGGGCGTCATGGCCGAGAGCGAGACGTTCGCCCACATCGAGCACCTGCGCCGCGACGGCCTCGCCGAGCGTTGGGACGAGGGCGGCGTGATGATCTACCGGTGCGCGCCGATCCCGTGACCCCGTGCGGGGCGCGGGGCTAGCGTCTCGCGCATGGCGCACGACGATCCCACCGCAGAGGTCACCGAGGTCCTGCAGGCGTTCATCCGCAACGCCTGCGTCAACGACGGGTCGGCCGACTCCGGAGCGGAGGTCCGTAGCGCCGACCTCGTGACGAACTACCTCGAGGGTTCGGGCCTGGACCTCGAGTACTACGAACCGCACCCGGGCCGTCGGAGCGTGCTCGCGAAGATCGAGGGCTCCGACCCCACGGCGCCGGGCCTCATGCTCATGGGGCACACCGATGTGGTGCCCGTGACCCCGGACACCTGGTCACGCGATCCGTTCGGCGG
>JALRDW010000184.1 GCA_023262065.1 Acidimicrobiia bacterium
CGTCTACCGGGCGATCATCGACGACTGCCGGAAGCACGGGGCGTTCGACCCCCGCACGATGGGCAGCGTGCCGAACGTCGGCCTCATGGCCCAGAAGGCCGAGGAGTACGGCTCGCACGACAAGACCTTCGAGATCCCGACCGCCGGTACCGTGCGCATCGTCGACAGCGCCGGCAACGTGATCATGGAGCACACCGTCGAGGCCGGAGACATCTGGAGGGCCTGCCAGACCAAGGACGCTGCCATCCGCGACTGGGTGAAGCTGGCCGTGAGCCGGGCGCGCCTGTCGAACACGCCGGTGGTGTTCTGGCTCGACGAGAACCGCGCCCACGACGCACAGATCATCGCCAAGGTGCGCGCCTACCTGCCCGAGCACGACACCACCGGACTCAGCATCGACATCATGGCACCGGCCGATGCGTGCACCCACTCGCTGGCCCGGGCCCGTCGTGGCGAGGACACCATCTCGGCCACCGGCAACGTGCTGCGCGACTACCTCACCGACCTGTTCCCGATCATGGAGCTCGGGACGAGCGCCAAGATGCTCTCGATCGTGCCGCTCATGGCGGGCGGCGGGCTGTTCGAGACCGGCGCCGGCGGCTCGGCACCGAAGCACGTGCAGCAGTTGGTGAAGGAGAACTACCTGCGGTGGGACTCCCTCGGCGAGTTCCTGGCGCTCGCAGCAGCCTTCGAGCAGCTCGCCGACTTCGCCGGCAACCCGGGGGCGAAGGTGCTCGCGGCGACCCTCGACCGGGCCACCGGATCACTCCTCGAGCACGAGCGCTCCCCGGCCCGCAAGGTCGGTCAGATCGACAACCGCGGCAGCCACTTCTACCTCGCGTTGTACTGGGCCCAGGAGCTCGCCGCGCAGACCGAGGATCCGGAGCTCGCGGCGCGGTTCACACCGCTGGCCGAGGCGCTGGCGTCCGATGAGGCGACGATCGCCGCGGAACTCATCGCCGTGCAGGGCGCTCCGGCCGACATCGGCGGGTACTACGCACCCGATCCGGCGATGACCACGGCGATCATGCGCCCGAGCGCGACCTTCAACGCGGCGCTCGACCTGCTGGCCTGATCCTCGCTGCGATCAACCGGCGGCGACGTCGACCGCCGACACGGCGACGGTGCGCACCGGACGCGTCCAGCGCGGCCGGGACCACGCGAGCACGACCGCCGCCACGACCGCGCCGTAGGCGATCCACCGGGTCGGCCCGAGGCCGGACCACGTGGCGAGTTCGCGCACGTTGGTGAGCAGCAGGAGCCCGGCGACCGCAACTCCCATGCCGTGCTTCGGGAGTCGACGCACGAGCGCTGCGGCGATCGGTGCGGCGAGCACACCGCCGACGAGCATCGCGACGAGGATCCCGACATCGAGGCCACCCCCTCGCATCGAGGTCGCGAGGGAACCGACCGACACGACGGCCACCGCGACCTCGGCCGCGTTCACCGAACCGACGGTGAACCGAGCGGCGAGCCCCTTGTGGAGGAGCACCGGGGTGACGACGGGACCCCAGGCGCCGATGAGACCGTTCGTGATCCCACCGGCGAACCCGGCGGCCCCGACCCCCCGCGCGTCGATGTCCTGCGGCGCATCCCCGACCACCGCCGCCCGATCCGTGCGACTGAAGCGGACGAGGATCCGCAGTGCGACCGCGATGAGCATCACGGCGAGGATCGGCCGGAGCGTCGACGCGTCGACGTTGCGGAGCACCGTCACGCCGACGAGAGCACCGCCCATGCCCGGCAGGGCGAGCCGCAGGGCGAGGCGACGGTCGACGTTGCCGAACCGCCAGTGCGAGATGCCGCCGGCGAGCCCGGTGGCGACCTTCGCCACGTTCACCGTGGCCGAGACCGCCACGGGCGGCAGACCGGTGCCGAGCAGGATCGTCGAGGAGGTGGGTCCGAAGCCCATGCCGAGCGCGCCATCGACCATGCAGGCGAGGAACCCGGCGAGCGCGACGAGGAGGTACTCGGTCATGGGCACAATGTCTACTAGTTCGATAGACATTGTCAATGGGCCTCCCGGCCCACCTCAGGCCCAGCCGAGCTCCTCGAGCCGGGTCTCGGACAGCCCGAGGTGGTGGCCGACCTCGTGGAGCACCGTCTCCCGCACGAGGGCCGCCAGATCCTCGGCGTCGGCCGCCTCCTCACCGTGGGGGTGGCGATAGACCGAGATGCGGTCCGGGAGCACGGGCGGGTCGAGCGGCGAGCGCTCGGTGATCGGCACGCCCTCGTAGAGTCCGAGCAGGTCCTCACCCGGGGGCGGATCGTCCTCGACGACGACCACGAGGTTCTCGAGCGCCGGCCAGAACTCCTCCGGGACCTCGTCGAGGGCGGCGACGACGAGGGCCTCGAACCGATCGGGCGGGAGGTGGTGCGGCACGGCCGGACTCTAGGGCTCGTCCCTGGGCCCCGGGACCCAGGGACGAGCCGCGAAATGTCTTCAGATCGGGCAGTGCAGCCCGTCCGACCCATTGACGGCGGGTACCGGGTCTTAGGATGATGCCGCTATGCGGCGAACGCTCCCTGTGATCCTCCTCGCGCTCCTCGCGATGGCTCCGACCGTCGCGTCGGCGGCGCCGGCCCCTGAGCAGACCTATATCGTCACGTTCCGTGCCGGGACGGACGCCCGCCGTGAGGCGACGCGGTTCCGAGCCGCCGGCCACACCGTGCGCCACACCTACACGAACGTGTTCCGGGGCGTCGCGGTGGACCTGCCGCAGTCGGCGGTCGACGCGCTCCGCCGCAACCCGACCGTCACCCGCATCGAGGCGGACGCCCTCGCGACGTCCACGGCGACGCAGACCTCCGCTCCGTGGGGTCTCGACCGCATCGACCAGACGAGTCTCCCGTTGTCCGGCACCTACACGTGGTCGGACACCGCGGCCGGCGCCGGTGTCACCGCGTACATCGTCGACGGCGGCATCCGCGCCGACCACACCGAGTTCACCGGCCGCGTCGCGTCGGGGTACACCGCCATCACCGACGGCGGCGGCACGGCCGACTGCGACGGTCACGGCACCCATGTCGCCGGTTCCACCGCCGGTACGACGTACGGCGTCGCGAAGTCGGCGACCCTGGTCCCGGTCCGGGTGCTCGACTGCACCGGCTCCGGCCCTTGGTCGGGCATCATCGCCGGCCTCGACTGGATCGTCGGGCACCACACGTCCGGTCCCGCCGTGGCGAACATGAGCCTCGGCGGCGGCGCGCTCACGAGCGCCGACGATGCCGTGCGGCGCGTCATCGCCGACGGCGTGTCGGTCGTGGTGGCCGCCGGCAACTCGAACACCAACGCCTGCAACACCTCGCCGGCCCGCGTCGCCGAGGCGATCACCGTCGGGGCCACGACCTCCACGGACGCCCGGGCCTCCTACTCGAACTACGGCTCCTGCCTCGACGTGTTCGCGCCGGGCTCCTCGATCCTGTCGAGCTGGTACACCTCGACCACGGCGACGAACACGATCTCGGGCAC
>JALRDW010000189.1 GCA_023262065.1 Acidimicrobiia bacterium
GTTGAGCAGACGTGTGGCTTGGATGTTCAGATTTTGCGGGGCCTCGGCATTGGCCACGGCAGTGCTGATGCGACCACTGTTGCTCAGCTGCTGCAGCTTGCCGATGTCCATTTGGCGCGAGACAAGTTCCCCACTGTTGACCAGCACGACGGCTCCCGAGATGCGGGTGAGCAGTTCCTGGTTGTCGAAGAGGCTCTGCCCGACGGTGCTCGCTGCGAGTCCCAACAGCACGAAGACGGCGCTGAACCCGAGCGCGAACCACCCCGTCATGGCCGCGATGCGGCCGAGGTCCTGCGGGCGTCCGGCCTGCACGTCGCGCACCTCGAGTCCGGTGACGAGCGCGATGTACCCGGGCACCATCGGGAGCACACAGGGCGACAGGATCGAGATCACCCCGCCACCGAACGCGACGATCATCGTCACGTTCGCGCTGCTCACCTCACCGAGGACCACGCCCGCAGGCTAGGACTCCGACCCCTGCCGGCCGGAGTCAGTCCTCCGACGACTCGACGGGGTCCACCGGGACGTCGATCGGCCCGGCGGCGACGGCGGCCTCGATCCGTGCCTCGGCCAGGGCGACGTAGGCCGGATCCATCTCGAAGCCGACGTACCGTCGATCGTTGCGCACCGCGGCGACCGCAGTCGTTCCCGACCCCATGAACGGGTCGAGCACGACGTCACCCCGGTACGTGTAGAGCCGGATGAGGCGACCCGGGAGGTCGACGGGGAACGGCGCCGGGTGGCCGATGCGCTTGGCGCTCTCGGGCGCCATCCGCCAGACGTCGAGGGTCGCGTCCATGAACTCCTGCCGTGAGATGGTGTTCTCGAAGGGGAGGCCCCGGCGCTCGCGCGCCGCCCGGGGCACCGCCCGATCGAACCGTCCCTTCGACGCCAGCACCACGCGTTCGGTGAGATCCCGCAGGACGGGGTTCGCCGCGCTCTGGAACGAGCCCCACGCGCAGGAGCCGGAGGCGCCCTCGCCCTTCATCCACACGACCTCCCCCCGCAGGAGCAGGCCGAGGTCGTCCTGGAGGATCGTGGTGATGTCCGCGGCGAGGGAGCGGTACGGGCGTCGACCCAGGTTCGCCACGTTGACCGCGATGCGCCCCCCCGGTTCGAGGGCCCGGGCCGACTCGGCGAACACGTCACGGAGCATCTCGAGGTACTCGACGTAGGACGCGGGAACGTGGCCCTCGCCGAGTTCCTCCTCGTACTGCTTGCCCGCGAAGTACGGCGGGGAGGTGACCACGAGCGCGACCGACGCATCGGGGACGGCCGCCATGTCGCGCGCGTCACCCGTGATGATCGAGTCCGCGACCGGACACGGGTTGATCGTGTCGTCGTCGGAGACCGTCGGGGCGTTGAAGCGCGCGTAGAACGCGCTCGCGTCGTGGCTCTCCCGGCGCCCGGCGCCGAAGTTGGAGGTGGCGGTGGGGATCCGCTTCCCGGACATCGGTGGTGACGGTACAGGGCCGCGCGCGCGGCGACCAGCGGGGCGACTCAGCGTGCGCCGGCGGCCCGCCGGGAACGGCGCGCCCACAGGATCCACCCGCCGATGCCCCCGAGCCCGAGGGCGAGGATGATGAGTGACTGCGGACCGGGGGACGAGCCCTGCTCCGGGGCGGCCCGGCGCGCCACCGCCGGACGGGCGGTGAGCACCGGTCCGGTCCCCGGTCCGTCGGCCGCATCCGTCGTGCCGTCGGTGACCGGGTTCCCGGGGGCCGGCGCACCGGTCGGGCCACCGTCGGGCGCGGTCCCGAGCGCGCCCGGGATCGGGGCAGGACCCGGCGACCCCGGCGTGCTGCCACCGGCCGCCGCATCCGTGACCGCGGTCGGCGGCGGGGTCGTCGGCAGTGGCGTGATCCCGAGGATCGTGTCGATGGACGCGTACGCGGGCGCAGCACCGGTGCCGTAGCGCCAGCCCTCGACGTCGCCGTCGCGCACACTCGTCGATCCGCCGCCGACCGCGGCGTACCGGAACGCCGAGGTGCCCGAGGGCGCTCGGAAGTACGCCCAGTACCGAGCGTCACCGTTGGTGCCGCCGAGGCACTCCGGGCCGGCGTCGCGTCCGACCCCGAAGAGGCGGCACACCGCGCCACCGATGCCCGAGTACGAGTACACGACCGGTTCGGCCCCGGCACGCCGGAGCAGCTCGATGCCGGAGATGGACTCCTCCGGGAACTCCACGACGATCCGACGCAGGAGACCGTCGGCCTCCACGATCACCGCGGCGCGGTGCATCGTGTCGGCGCCGGCCGCTCCGGGCGGTCCGGCGAACGAACCCCCGACGAGTGCACCGAGCGCGACGAGCGCGACGAGCCACCTACGCAAGGCGGCGCCTCGTGGCCAGCAGCACCACACCCGCACCGAGCGCGAGGAGCCCCGCGAGCGCGAACGGCACCGCCTCACCGGCTCCGCTGTTCGCCAGGCGTGCGGCGGCGGCCGCCGTCGTCGTGGTGGGGGCCGGGACCGTCGTGGAGGTCGAGGGCCCATCCAGCGGCAGTGCGCCGACCAACCACGAACGCAGGAGCCCGTGGACACCCTGGGAGGTCCCGAAGGTGTTGAGACCGAACGAGTCGTACGGCCCGACGAGATGGCCATCGGGGTCCTGGGTGGCGAGCAGCGCCTGGGTCGGCGTCCCCGTCACCGCAGCGATCGTCGCCGCACCGGCCGGCGTCGCGGGACGCCACGCCGCGCCGTCCGGGTCGTACCCGGCCGTGCGGATCGCGAGCGCCGCGAGGGCCGTCGCGTTCGGGTTCGTCTGACCGTCCCCGTCCTCCTGCCACCCGCCGTCGGCCTGCTGCTGCACGGCGAGGAAGCCGAGGCCACCGAGGACCGCCGGATCGGACCGGGTCGCACCGCCGGCGATGAGGGCGATGATCGCGACGGAGGTGGAACCGATCCGGTCGATGGTCCCCGTGCTCGTCGCGTCGCCCGTGTAGTCCCACGACCCGTCGGCGCGCTGTCCACCACGGATCGCCGCGATGGTGCCGGCGGGCACGCTGCCGACGACGAGGCGCGCGGCCAGCGCGGCGTAGAGGGTGTCGGTGAACGTGCCGTAGGAGCCGTCGGGTTCCGCGCCGGCGGCCACGATCGCCGGGAGATCGACCGCGCCTCCGTCCCCGGCCGGATCGAAGGCCGCCGACGGGAGCCCGAGCGGTTCGGCCACGAGCACGACGAGTTTCGCCGCGGATCCGGCATCCAGCCCGCCCTCCGCGTAGTCGTCGATCGCATCGAGCGGGCTGGGGCCGCAGGCCGTCAGCGCGGCGACCGCGGCGAGGGCCTCGGCCGTCGACCAGGCGGCCCCGGTCTGGGCCGCCTCGGCGATGGCGAGGATCGCGTCCGGCGTCTCGAAACCGGGGTAGCCCGCGACCTCGAAGCCGCCGTCCGCCTGCTGCTGGGACACGAGCCACGCCACGGCCGCGTCCGCACCGTCCGACGCGGTGAGCGCCGACGGGGTCGACGGGGGGAGGACGCAGGCTGCGGCCGCCGGCACCGCATCGACCAGCGCACGGGCGGACCCGGCGGAGACCGCGAGGGCGGCGATGAGCGGCAGGGCGAGCGCTCGACCGCACGCGCGCAGGGGGCGGGGACGACGAACCATGACTTCC
>JALRDW010000213.1 GCA_023262065.1 Acidimicrobiia bacterium
AACGTCGGTTCCGGGACAGCGGTGGTGCCGAGATCGTGCTCGACCCGGCCGGCGCCCGGTTCGCCGCCGCTGCAGTGGTCAGTACGTCCGGTTGGCCGCCGGACGGCCGAGGGAGCGTCGAGGTGACGGGTGCGAGGGTGCGGGTGCACCTCGAACGTCCGGTCGGACTCACGTTGCTGTCGGTGCTCGGGATCGCCCCGCCGGTCATCGGCGCTTCGGCGGCGGCCGACCCCCGGGTGGGGTGAAGGGCCCGGTCGCGCGGGCCGCCCGGGGCTCCCGGAAAACCTGCCGGGGTGCGACCGGTGCGGGGCATGGGGAGGGGCAGAATGGGGGTTCGGTTCGAGGGGGATGCTGGCGTTGGTCGGAACGGAGACGAGGCCTGAAGAGCCCGTCAAGATGGGGTACCAACCCGCCCTCGACGGCCTCCGGGCCGTGGCGGTGTCGGCCGTGCTCCTGTTCCACCTCGGCGTGTCCTGGATGCCGGGCGGGTACCTCGGCGTCTCGGTGTTCTTCACCCTCTCGGGCTTCCTCATCACGACCCTGCTGATCCGCGAACGGGTCTCCACCGGGAGCATCGACACCCGCGCCTTCTACACCCGCCGCCTGCGACGCCTCATGCCGGCGAGCCTCGCCTGCATCGCCGGCGTGTGCGTCGTCATCGGGATCGGACTCATCGCGGACACGGCCTCGCTGCGGCGCGAGGTGCTCGGGGCGCTGTTCCAGGTCGAGAACTGGGTGTCGCTCCTCGGCGGGCAGTCCTACGCCGAGTTGTTCCAATCGCCGTCGCCGGTCGCGCACTTCTGGTCGTTGGCGATCGAGGAGCAGTTCTACTGGCTCTGGCCGCCGGTCGTGACGGGCCTGCTCATCTGGTCGACCCGCGGGGCACGACCGTTGCAGCGCATGACGTACGCGCTCGTGGGCCTGTTCGTGCTGTTCTCGCTCTCGGTCCCGATCACGCTGCAGTTGTGGTCGGCCGACGCCGTCTACTTCGCCTCGTGGACCCGATTCGCCGAGATCCTCGCGGGCGGGGCGCTCGCGGCGTTCGTCGCGCTGCGTAACCCGCCGTCCTGGGTGCGCTGGTTCGCGCCGCCCACGCTCGTGGCGATCATCTGGCTGTGTGTCGTGACTCCGTCGGGACGTGGCTGGGCCTACGAGGGCGGACTGCCGCTGTTCGCGATCCTCAGCGTGCTGCTGATCCTGGCGCTGCAGACCGCCGGGCCGATCCGCACGGTGCTCGCCACCGCGCCGCTCGTCGCGATCGGACGCGTGTCCTTCGGGCTGTACCTCTACCACTGGCCGGTGTTCGTGGTGCTCGACCGCGAGCGCACCGGGCTCGACGGGTGGGAGCTCGGAACGCTGCGCATGGCGGTCACGATCGCCATCACCCTCGTCTCCTACCACCTGCTCGAGGCTCCCATCCGGGAGCGCCGCTGGCTGCTGCGACCGCAGCGCCTCGTGGTTGCGCTCGGTGCGGCGTTCGTCGCCGTCGCGATCCTCACCTTCGCGTCGGTGCCCGTGCCGGCGACGGCGGAACGCCCGACGGTCCTCGGCGGCGGGGCCGGCGCGACGGGGGCCTCGGGGCCGTCCGGGACCACCGGGGCTGAGCGCCCACCGGTGCTCGCGGTGTTCGGTGACAGCGTGCCGGCCTGGCTCCTCGAGAAGGCGGCGCCGAGTTTCACGCGGACCGACGTCGTGATCGCGAACGGTTCGCACGAAGCCTGCGACGCCGGGCTCGACTTCCCGGTCGGCTACGACCGGGTGGGGACCGAACTGCGTGAACCCGACGACTGCGAGGAGTGGGACACCGCGTACGGCCCGGTGCTGCGCCAGACCGGTCGCCGGGCCGACATCGCGCTGCTGGTACTGGGCGCGTCGGTGGTGACCGATCACCTCGTCGATGGGCAGCGGCGGAGCCCGTGCGAGACGCTCGACTGGTACACCCGCGACGTCGCGCAACGGATCGCGTTCCTGCGCGACGAGGGCGCACAGGTCGTCATGGCGATCCCGTCCTGGCCCGGGGAACGCAGCCAGTTCGTGTTCCCGAGCGACTACGCGCGTCGGATGGGCTGCGTGCGGGACGCACTCAGCGCGCTCGCCGCGGAGGAGGCGGTCCCGACGATCGATCTGGCCCCCGAGTTCTGTCCGGCGGGACCGACGGGTGACTGCGAGAAGATGAGCCAGGACGGCCTCCACATCGACCCCGACAAGGCCCCGGCCGTGCTCGACTGGCTGCTCGACCAGGTCCTTGCGACGCACCGGGCCCGGCCTGGCGCGACGACCTGACTCATCGCAGGACGCGCCGCAGGCGACCGGCGGTGGCCTGCCCGCCACCCTCCGGCCGCCTGCGGCTGCCCGGTCACGCCCCGGTCTCGTCCGACGGGTGCTGCCGCTGCTCGTGGATCCGCAGGTTCCG
>JALRDW010000241.1 GCA_023262065.1 Acidimicrobiia bacterium
GCTCGGCGAGGCGCGCCCCGATGCCGATGACCCGCGGGCCCGTCGCCGCGACGTCGACCGGCACCTTCGGCTGGGCCAGCGCGCCGATCCACTCGTTCCGACTCGTCACCCCGTCGCCGAGATCGACCGCCTCGCCGCGCAGGTAGCCCTGCACCCGAGCGAGGTAGACCTCGAACGCGTCGACCCGCTCCGGATCGCGCCCGATGTGCGCGAGCGAGGAGTCACCCCGACCGATGCCGAGCACCGCGCGCCCGCCCGAGGCCGCCTGGACCGTCGCGATCGCCGAGGCGGTGACCGCCGGGTGGCGGGTCACCGGGTTCGTGACCCCCGTGCCGAGTTGCAGGGTGGAGGTCGCAGCGGCCGCGAGGCACAGCGAGCCGTAGACGTCGGCCGCGAGGTTCTGCGTGTCCGCGAAGACGACGCCGTCCCAGCCCGCGGCCTGCGCGAACTCGGCGACGAGTCCGGCCGCGCCGGGCGGCGGGAAGGTCAGCATCCAGAGTTCGACCACCGCAGCGACCTCAGCCGGCCAGTTCGTACCCGGCCTCGGCGACCGCGGCGGCGATGGCCGCGCGGTCCACCGGGCCGTCGCTGGTCACCTCGACTGTGCCGGCGGTGGCGCTCGCGACCGCGCCGGTCACCCCGGTGATGCGCGCGACCTCCTGGGCCACCGCAGCCTCGCAGTGCCCGCACGTCATGCCCGTCACGCCGAACGTCGTGGTCGTCGTCATCGTCGGTCCTCCGTTCCCGTTCATCACCACCATCCTGTCGCGCGCGACCCGGGCGGCGGCCCCATCGGTTCAGTCGTCGAGCACGGCGGGGTCGAACCCGAACGTCACCGCGAACGCGCGGTCCTCGCGCCGTCGCGCCGCCGCGACCTGATCCCGCTGGCCGTCGAGCATGGTCGTCTTGATCGCCCGCAACGCACCGAGCGGTGCGGCGGCGATGTGGGCGGCCTCGGCCCGAACGCGGTCCATGAGCTCGCCGTCCGGAACCCGCTCGAGTGCGATCCCGTACTCCACGGCCTGCTCCGCGGAGACCCAGGCGTTCGCCATGAGGATGTGGGCGGCTCGCTGCCAGCCCACTCGCTGCGGGAACAGCCAGCTGCTCGCGGCCTCGGGCGGCACGCCGAGTTCGCCGAACGGCGTGCGCATCCGGGCGCTCTCGGCGACGAACACGAGGTCACAGTGGGCGAGCATCGTGAAGCCGATGCCCACCGCCACGCCGTTCACCGCCGCGATGAGTGGCTTGTCGAAGGCGCACAGCGCGTCGAGGAGGGCCGGGAACCCCGACTCGTAGGCCTGACCGCTCGCGATGCGCTCGAGTTCCTTGAGGTCCTGACCGGCCGAGAACGCCCGTCCCGCACCGGTGACGATGACGACCTTCACGCCGTCGTCGGACCGGGCGGCATCGAGCGCCGCCCCGGCGGCCCGGTAGAGCGCGGTGTCGAACGCGTTGAGGGCCTCGGGCCGATCCAGCGTGATGGTGCGCACGGCGTCGTGGTCCTCGATCGCGATCATCGATGCAGGCTACCGACCGCCGGGTCCGGTCGGTACCGCCCGTGACCCCACGGCTCGCGTACCGTGGCGGTCGTGGCGGACGCGGGCGGACGGGGACGATCGAGCGACGGATCCCGGCGACCTCGGGTCGTCGTCGCCGGACTCGGTGACACCGGCATGCTCATCGCCATCCGCCTCACGAAGGTCGCCGACGTCGTCGGGATCTCGACCCGTCCGGCGCTCGTGAGCGGGCAGGAACTCGGGACCCGCCTCGTCGACCCCCCGAGGTGGCAGCGCACCTACGTGGTGCCCCACCGGCGGTTCCGCCACCTCGACCGCGTGCGCACCATCCACGGGCGGATCACGACGAGCGACCTCGACGCGCGCACCGTCACCGTCGAGCATGCGGACGGCTCGAGTTCCGTCGAGCCCTACGACGTGCTCGTGATCGCGACCGGCACCTCCAACGGCTTCTGGCGCCATGATCGGGTCGAGGGGGTCGCCGAGGTCGAGGCGCTCACCCGCGACGCCGCAGCCCGACTCGCGGCGGCCCCGACCATCGCCATCGTCGGCGGCGGCGCGACCGGAGTGAGCGTGGCCGACAACCTCGCCCGGCGCGGCGACGCGGCCGTGCACCTGTTCCACAGCGGCGAGCAGCCCCTTCCCGGGTACCACCCGCGGGCGCGTTCCTGGATCGTGCGGCGCCTCACCGCCGACGGCGTCACGTTGCATCCCGACCACCGTGCCGTCACCCCGGAGGGCTTCGCCGGCGAACGGATGACGACCGAGCCCATCGAGTGGTCCACCGGCCAGGCCCCGTTCACCGCGGATCTCGTGCTCTGGGCGGTCGGTGGCGGGCGACCCCACAGCGGGTTCCTGCCCGCCGAGGTCCTCGACGAGCACGGGTTCGTCCGGGTCGACGAGCACCTGCAGGTTCCCGGGTACCCGGGGGTGTTCGCGATCGGCGACGTCGCGGCGACGGACCCGAACCGGAGCTCGGCGCGCAACTGGGGCTGGCGCACCATCGTGACGAACGTCCGGGCGTTCCTCGGGCGCGGCCGGATGAAGGCGTTCTCGGCCCCGGAGTACCGGTGGGGCTCGGTGCTCGGGGTCCAGGACGACGGCATGGTCATCGTGCAACCGGACGGCCGACGCACCCGGGTGCCGAAGCGGATCGCCGAACGGTTCCTCGTCGGCGCGTTCGTCACCCGCGTCCTGTACCGCGGCCTCCGGCCCGAGCGCGACTGACCGGATCACGACCGTGCGCGGCCGCTCCTCGCTCGTCACGCGCCTGCGCGATCCGGCGACGCACCGGAGCTGGGCCCTCGCCGCCAACGACGGCATCGTCGCGACCGCCGGTC
>JALRDW010000028.1 GCA_023262065.1 Acidimicrobiia bacterium
CACCCGCGGCACCGGCACCAGCACGCGCTCGCGGGTCGCCAGGCGCAACGCCGTCGCCGTGTGGTGCGAGAGCCCGAGATGGCGGGGGCGCGGGTCGGCGAACGACGCCCGCAGGCACGCCACCGGCACGCCGCCGAGCGCCACGGTCGCGTCCAGGACCGGCCCGACCTCGAGGCCGGAGAAGCCCAGCCGTGTGTTGGTCCCGACGATGCCGGGCCCCATGGCGACGATCGCGACGTCGGCTCGGGCCACGTGTCGGGCCACGACCAGGGCGGAGAAGACCGAGACCGCCTCGAAGTCCCCGCCGAACGCGTGGCCGAAGGTGACCGTGGCGTCGATCAGGCCCCGGACGCGCAGCTCCGCCACCAGGTCGGAGAGGGCCAGGGGCAGTCCGGCTCCGTCGGTCATCACGTAGGCGATGCGGGCGTCGGGACGCGCCGACCGGATCGCCACCGCCACGGCGGGGACCTGGCTGTGCAGGGCGGCCGCCACCACCGGCATGCCGTCGACCGACTCCGTCTCGGCGATCTCGCCGAGATGCTCCTCGGTGCTGCCGACGTCGGCCTGGAGGCTGGTGTAGCGACCCTTGATGATGTGCCCGGGGCCCTTCTCGCTCCAGTCGTCGCGCGCCAGGTTCCAGTGCACGACGTGCCAGCCCCCGGTGCCGAGGCCGAGCTCGACCGCCGTGGTGTTCACGACCACCCGGTCGCCGACGGCGACGGCACCGGTCAGCTGGGTCAGCACGTACGCCCGCTCGGGTCCGTCCCCGAGGTCGACCTCGACGCGCTGCAGCCCGGACCGCTCCTCCAGCAGCCGTCCGACGGTCCCGGTGCGAAAGGACGGCACGGGGCTCCTACAACGAGGCGATCAGGCGTTCGACCCGCTCGTCGCGCGCCTTGAACGGGTCCTTGCAGAGCACCGTGCGCTGGGCCTGGTCGTTGAGCTTGAGGTGGACCCAGTCGACCGTGTAGTCCCGCTTGCGCTCCTTGGCCCGCTTGATGAACGCGCCCCGCAGCCGGGCCCGGGTGGTCTGGGGCGGGGTGCTCATCGCCGTCTCGACCGCGTCGTCGTCGATCATGCGCTCCACCTGCCCGCGCCGCTCCAGCAGCGAGTAGAGGGACCGGCTGCGGGTCACGTCGTGGTAGGCGAGGTCGACCAGCGCGACCCGGGGGTGCGTGAGGGGCAGGTCGTGGCGTTCCCGGAAGGCCTCGATGAGGTGGTACTTGGCGACCCAGTCGATCTCGGTGCGCAGCTTCAACGGGTCGTTCTCCAGGTGGGTCATGCAGTGCTCCCACTGGTCGAGCGCCTGCTGCTCCTCGTCGGGGAGGCCTCGCTTCGCCGCGAACTTGAGGGCCCGCGCCAGGTACTCGGCCTGGAGATCCACCGCCGAGAGCTCCCGGCCGTTCGCCAGGCGGACCTTGCGCCGGCACGTCATGTCGTGACTGATCTCGCGGATCGCCCGGATCGGGTTCTCCAGGGAGAGGTCGCGCCACGGTGCCCGGTCCTCCTCCAGCATCCGGAGCACGATCGCGGTGGCGCCGGTCTTGAGGAAGGTCGTGTACTCGCTCATGTTCGAGTCGCCGACGATCACGTGGAGCCGGCGGTAGCGCTCGGCGTCGGCGTGCGGTTCGTCCCGTGTGTTGATGATCGGGCGCGACCGGGTCGTCGCGCTCGACACCCCCTCCCACACGTGCTCGGCCCGCTGGCTGATGCAGTACATCGCCCCCCGGGCGGTCTGGAGCACCTTCCCCGCCCCCGCGTAGACCTGCCGGGACACGAGGAACGGGATGAGCACGTCGGTGAACTTCGAGAACTCCCCCTCCCGGTCGACGAGGTAGTTCTCGTGGCACCCGTAGGAGTTCCCGGCGGAGTCGGTGTTGTTCTTGAACAGGTAGACCTCGCCGCGGATCCCCTCCTCGCGGAGGCGGACCTCGGCGCTCTGCACGAGGCTCTCGAGGATCCGTTCCCCGGCCTTGTCGTGGGCCACGAGGTCCACGAGCGAGTCGCACTCCGGCGTCGCGTACTCCGGGTGGCTGCCGACGTCGAGGTAGAGCCGTGCGCCGTTCTCGAGGAAGACGTTGCTCGATCGACCCCACGAGACGACCCGGCGGAACAGGTACCGAGCGACCTCGTCCGGGCTCAGGCGTCGCTGCCCGCGCAGCGTGCACGTGACGCCGTACTCGTTCTCGAGTCCGAAGATCCGGCGCTCCACGACGTCGAGCGTACCGGCCCGACGGAAGGGTCCGGGGCCGAACCGGTCAGCCGAGGAGGTCGTCGAGCTCGCCGCCGCGGATGCGCCGGAACGCTCGGCGCGGCCGACCCCGCTCCAGCACGGCGACCTCGAGCGACTCGGAGCTGAGCCGCTCGCCGTCCTCGGCGAGGACCTGTGCACCGAGACGTACGGCCCCGGCGAGATCGAGCCCGGCCGTGAACGCGCCGTCGAGCGCCTCGCTGATCCGCTCCGCGTCCCCGCCGAGGACCGTGAAGTCGGACTCGTCCATGAGCGTGCCGTCGTAGAGGATGTGGAACAACTGGTTCGGCTCGTCGTCGGCGACCCCGACCTCGGCCACGAGGATCTCCACCTCGTAGGGCTTCATCTCGTGGGTGAAGACCTGCCCGAGGGTCTGGGCGTAGGCGTTGGCGAGCGAGTTCGCGGTCACGTCCTCACGGGAGTACTGGAAGCCCTTCATGTCGGCGAGGCGCACGCCGCCGATCTTGAGCATCTGGAACTCGTTGTACTTCCCCACCCCGGCGAACGCGATGCGGTCGTACACCTCGGAGATCTTGAACAGCGTCCTCGACGGGTTCTCGGCCACGATGACGATGCCGTGGACGTACTCGAGTGCGACGAGGCTGCGCCCACGGGCGATCCCCTTGCGGGCGTAGTCGGCCCGGTCCTTCATGACCTGCTCGGGCGACACGTAGAACGGCATGCTCATGCCGCACCTCCCCGCTCCGGACCCTCGAGGAGGGTCTGCGAGACCCGGGCGACCTCGGCCTCGTCGAGGAACCGGAACCCGTCGGCGTCGATGATCGCCACGAGTGGGTAGATGCCCCGAACGAGGTCGGGCCCGCCGGTCGCCGTGTCCTCGTCGGCCGCAGCGAACAGCGACCGGATCGACGCCTCGATCGCCTCGTCGGGTCGCATGCCCTCCCGCCAGACCGCCTTGATCCAGTTGCGGGCGTGCACGGACCCGGAACCGTTGGTCGAGAAGTCGGACTCCTCGTACTTGCCGCCGACCGCGTCGTAGGAGAACACGCGCCCCCGGCGGCGGCGCAGGTCGAACCCGGCGAACAACGGCACGACCACGAGGCCCTGCATCGCCGCGGGCAGGTTGGCCCTGACCATCTGCGAGAGCTGGTTGGCCTTGCCCTCGAGCGAGAGCGCCTCGCCCTCGATCTTCTCGTAGTGCTCGAGCTGCACCTGGAACAGGCGCACCATCTCGACCGCGAGGCCCGCGGTGCCCGCGATGGCCACACCGGAGAAGTCGTCGGCCGGGAAGACCTTCTCGATCCGGCGGTTCGCGATCGAGTGCCCGGCGGTGGCCCGACGGTCGCCCGCCATCACCACACCGCCCTCGCACCGGATCGCGACGACGGTGGTGCCGTGCGGCGCGTCGAAGGGCAACGGAGCACCGTTCGCCATGGTCGGGACCGCGAGCGTCTCCGGTGCGACCCGGCGGAGCAGGTCGACGAAGGACGGTCCCGGGTCGGTGCCGGCATCGAAGATGGGGAGGATGGGCGTCTCACTCATCGGCGGTCACTGCCCGCCCTTCTGGACGTACGCCTTGACGAAGTCCTCCGCGTTGTCCTCGAGGACCGAGTCGATCTCGTCGAGGAGGTCGTCGAGTTCCTCCTTGATCTTCTCACCCTGCTTGGCCGGCGCCTCGACCTCCGCGACCTCCTGGTCGCGGTCCTTCGGCGTCGTGGTCCGCTTCATCTGCTCGCGCTCGGGCATCGGGTCCTCCGGATGGTCGTCGTGGCGATCCTACGGTGTGTCGCCCGCCAATCGCTCCACGAGTTCGAGCGGTGTGACGCAGGACGCCAACAGCGGGCCCACGTGGTCGCGCGTGCCCTTGAGCGGGTCCATCATCGGGATGCGTCGGAGCGGGTCGACCCCGACGTCGAGCACGATGCTGTCCCAGTTCGCCGCGACGACCGCCTGGGGCCACCGGGCGAGGCACGTCCCGCGGAAGTAGGCCCGCGTGCCCGCGGGCGGATCCACCACCGCGGCGGCGACGGCAGCCTCGTCGACCACCCGTTCGATCCGGCCGGCCCGGACGAGGCGCTCGTAGAGCGACTTCGCGGGTCGGACGTCGTGGTACTGCAGGTCGACGAGCGCGAGTTTCGGATCGCGCCAGTCGAGTCCGTCCCGGGCCCGGAACCCCTCGAGCACGGCCAGCTTGGTCACCCAGTCCAGGGTGCCGTCGAGCTCCATGGGGTCGCGCTCGAGCGCCCCGAGCACCCGTTCCCAGCGTGCGAGCACGTCGAACCCGACCTCGGAGCCGCCGCAGTGCTCGAGCCCGGTGCGAGCCGCGTAGTCCCGTGCGCAGCGCAGGAACTCCCACTGGATCTCCACCGCGGTCGCCGTGGTGCCGTCGCGGAGTTCGAGCGGTGTGCGACACGACGGGTCCCGGGACACGGTGCGCACGGCGTGGACCGGCCCGACGACCGACAGGTCGCGATCGATCGCACCGTCCTCCACCATCGCGAGCACGATCGCGGTCGTGCCGACCTTGAGGAGGGTCGCCACCTCGCAGAGGTTGGCGTCCCCCACGATGACGTGCAGTCGTCGGTACTCGTCGGGGAGCGCGTGCGGCTCGTCCCGGGTGTTCACGAGGGGCCGCTTCAGGGTCGTCTCGAGCCCCACCTCCTCCTCGAAGAAGTCGGCCCGGGCGCTGATCTGGAAGTCGCATCGGTCCCGTTCATGTTCGGCCCCCACCTTGCCGGCGCCGGTGAACACCTGCCGGGTCACGAACCACGGCAGCATCGTGCGCACGATCTCGCCGAACGGCACGGTCCGGTCCATGAGGTAGTTCTCGTGGCAGCCGTAGGAGTTGGACTTCCCGTCCGAATTGTTCTTGTAGACGATGATCTCCTCGCCCGGACCGAGGGCGCGCTCGGCGAGTCGCATCGATTCGGCGAGGATGCGCTCCCCCGCCTTGTCCGCGACGAGGGCGTCGAGTGCATCGGTGCACTCCGGGGTTGAGTACTCAGGATGCGCGTGATCCACGTAGTACCGGGCGCCGTTCGTGAGCACCGCATTGACGAGGTGGGTCTCGACCTCGGGAGGATTGGCGGGATCCCGCTGGAAGCCCCGGGCGTCACGGGCCGGGGTCTCGTCCTCGAAGTCCCACCCGATGCGCTGGTCCGCGACGTACGCGTTGATGAGGACCGAGGACGCGACGACCGGGTTGTCGTCGGCTCCGCCCCGACGGCTGATGCCGTACTCGGTCTCGATGCCGCAGACCTTCGGGACCGCCACCGTCACCCCTCGTCCGGTCCGGGGACGATCAGAGGTACTGGCCGGTCGCGACGCGTTCGATCTGGCGCCCGCCGCCCGACTCGCCGTCCTCGCCCTTGGCGAGCACGGTGCGCACGTAGACGATCCGCTCGCCCTTCTTGCCCGAGATCTTGGCCCAGTCGTCCGGGTTCGTGGTGTTCGGGAGGTCCTCGTGCTCGTGGAACTCCTGCCGGATGGAGTCGAGGAGGTCCTGGGTGCAGATCCCGGCGGCACCGCCGGCGATCTGACGCTTGATCGAGAGCTTCTTCGCCCGGCGCACGATGTTCTCGATCATGGCGCCGGACGAGAAGTCCTTGAAGTACAGGTCCTCCTTGTCGCCGCCCTGGTAGGTCACCTCGAGGAAGCGGTTCTCGTCGCCGGTGGAGTACATGTAGTCCACGGTGGCGGCGATCATCGCCTCGACCGCCGCCGCGGCGTCGGGGTGGGCCTGGACCTCGTCGTCGGCGATGGGCAACGACGGCGTCAGGTAGCAGGCGAAGATCCGCCGGGCCGACTCCTCGTCGGGCCGCTCGATCTTGATCTTCACGTCGAGCCGGCCCGGGCGCAGGATCGCCGGGTCGATCAGGTCCTCCCGGTTCGACGCCCCGATGACGATGACGTTGCGCAGACTCTCCACCCCGTCGATCTCGGCGAGGAGCTGCGGGACGGCCGTGCTCTCCATGTCGGAGGAGATGCCCGACCCCCGGGTGCGGAAGAGCGACTCCATCTCGTCGAAGAAGACGATGACGGGCACGCCCTCCTCCGACTTCTCGCGGGCGCGCTGGAACACCTGGCGGATCTTGCGCTCCGTCTCCCCCACCCACTTGGTGAGGAGCTCGGGGCCCTTGATGTTGAGGAAGTACGACCGGGCCCCCGACGAGCCGGTCCGCGCCGCCACCCGCGTGGCCAGCGAGTTGGCG
>JALRDW010000001.1 GCA_023262065.1 Acidimicrobiia bacterium
TCGACGAGAGCTCCGAATCGGGCCTCGGACCGCCGCAGATCAGCGATCGCGATGGCGAGATCCTCGGCCGCCTCCGTGAGACCCTCGCTCACGACGCGCCGCTCGGTGACCTGTGTGAACAGGGCGGCGACCGCCTGGAGCACGGTGATGTCCTCGGTGGTCCACGGCACCGCGCCCGTGACCGAGTCGAACCCGATCACACCGACGAGGCGTCCACCGCGCACGAGGGGCACCTCGAGGATCGCCGTGATGCCCTGGTCGATGAGGTACCGGCGGTCCTCGGCCCAGTCATCGGGCAGGCCCATCACGGACCGGATCTCGTTCACCCGCAGCGCCTCGAGCGTGGCCTGCTGCCGGGGCGCCTCGTCGAACGACCGGCCCTGCTCGTCATCGATGCTCGACGGGATGCCCTCGGCGCACCACTCGTGGGTCATGAAGGTCAGGGACGTGTCCCCCTCGTACCGGATCACGTAGGCACGATCCGCACCGACGAACGAACCGATGTCGGCGAGCGCATCGGACACGGCTGCGTCGAACCCCATGTCATCGATATCCGTGAACCGCTCGAACACGCGGCCGAGCAGGGCCTCGAACGCGAGGGCGCGCTTGACGGACTCGATGCCGGAGCCGGTCGGTTCCATGAGCGAACGATCCACCTGTCTCCCTGGCGCAGCGACCACCAAGCGTGAGACTAGACGACGTTGTGCGGTCGCGGTTCAGGCCCGGGAGAACTCGCGGATCACGCGGCCCGGGCGGTTCCCGGTGTGGTGCCCGTGCTCGGTGACGACCTCACCGTTCACGATCGTGGCCGCGTACCCGGTCGCGCGGACCTTGAGCCGTCCCTTGCCGTTCGGGAAGTCGAAGGTGTACTCCGGGTAGGCGGTCTGGATGCGCTCCGGATCGAACACGTTGACGTCGGCGTAGGCACCGACCCGCAACGTGCCGCGGTCGGCGAGACCGATCACCGCCGCCGGCTTCGCGGTCAGGTCGTTGACCGCCTTCTCGAGCGAGACCCGCCGCCGCTCCCTGCCCCAGTAGGCGAGGTAGTGCGTCGGCGCATCGGCGTCACAGATCTGGCCCGCGTGGGCACCGGCGTCCCCGAGTCCGGGACACACGTTGTCGAGCTGGAGGTACTCGCCGAGCGACTCGCCGTCGCGGTTGAAGAACCAGACGTTGAAGAGCGCGCGACCCTCGGACTCGAGCAACTGGTCGATGACGATCTCGACCGGGTGGACACCCGCCGCCGCTGCGAGATCCGCCAACGAACCGGCGGCCGTGGTGTCGTAGACCGGCAGGTCCTCCGTACCGAGCGGGTGGATCATCGCCGGGTCGTACCAGGTGCCCTTCCGGCGACCCTCCTCGATGAGCTCGGCGCGCGTCGCCGGATCGCAGAGCGCCGCGAAGCGCTCCTCGATCGACGGGAGCGCCATGATCCGTCCCCACGCGGTACCGGCGACCGGCGCCACCTGGGCCAGACCCACCAGCATGCCGCCGGGTCGGGTCTGGGCGACCGAGGTGATGCGCCCGACGTTCTCGTTCGTCGACCGGAGGAACCCGTCCATCCCCTCGACGCCGGCGATGCCGCTCCCGCCGACGCCACCCGAGAACAGCACATCCCCGGCCCGTTCGGCCATCGCGTGCAACAGCCCGAACTCGCCCATGGTGCGATCACCGAGGAAGTCCGGCACGGCCTGGAAGATGCCACCACCACCGTCGTTCATGCCGTCGGCGATCGCCAGGTACTCCGCGGTGTCGGCGAACGTGCCGGGGACCTGACGACCGTCCGGGATCGTGTGGATGAGGATGCGGGAGGTCGAGAACCCGACCGCACCGCCCTCGATCGACTCCGCCGCGATCTCACGCATCCTCGCGAGTTCGGCCGGCGTGGCCTGCTCGTCGGAGATCGCGCGCTCCCCCATCACGTGGTACCGGAGCGCGCAGTGTCCGACCATGCCGACGACGTTGAGCGCGGGTTGCATCCGCTCGACCGCGTCGAGGTACTGCGGGTAGGTCTCCCAGTCCCACGCCATCCCGTCGAGGATGGCGTCGCGCGGGATGTCCTCGACGCTCTCCATCATCTCGGCGAGGAACGTGCGGTCCTCGGGCCTGACCGGCGCGAAGGTCACGCCGCAGTTCCCCATGAGCACGGTGGTAACGCCGTGCCAGGAGGATGACGTCATCATCGGGTCCCACGCGACCTGGGCGTCGAGATGGGTATGCAGATCCACGAAGCCCGGGGTGACGACGAGCCCGCGGGCATCGATCTCCCGACTGGCGGTCTCGCCGCCGAGATCACCGATGGCGACGATCCGATCGCCGTCGATCGCGACGTCGGCCCGGATCGAGGGGCCGCCGGTCCCGTCGATGACGGTGCCGTTCCGGATGATGAGGTCGTGCGGCACGTGAACCCTCCCGTCGTGGAACCCCAACGCTAGCGACCGGGCCGGGGCCGCCGCACGGGGACGGACGCGGATCAGGCGGGTTCGACCGTGACCGGGAACCCGTTGACGGCATGGGTCGCACTGGGTGCGTCGATGCGATCGCCGGGCACGATGAGGTTGGCGTTCACCCCCGGGTACCGCCGGGCGACCCCGAGGTGCACGCCCTCGACGTCGTGCCCCCACCCGTGCGGGAGGCTCACGACACCCGGCATCATCTCGTCGCTCACCTCGACCGGCGCCACCACGGACCCGGCGCTCGAGGTGATCCGGGCCGGACCTCCATCGACCAGCCCGCGGGCGGCGGCGTCCCGCGGGTGCACGAGGAGGGTGCAGCGATCGCGACCCTTCACGAGGATCTCGACGTTGTGCAGCCACGAGTTGTTCGACCGAACGTGGCGGCGCCCGATCATGACGAGGTCGTCACGACGCGCCGCATCGAGTCGGACCCGGAGGCGGTCCACGTCGGCGACGATGTGGTCGGGCGCCAGTTCGAGCCGTCCGGAGTCGGTGGCGAGGAACTCCGGGAGCCGCGGTTCGAGCGGTCCGAGGTCGACCCCCTTCGGGTGCTCGCGCAGGCGGGCCAGTGTCCAACCGTCGGGGCGCTCGCCGAAGTGGTCGCCGTGCGGTGAGATGCGGATCTGGAGGTCGAGCATCCGGTCGGGTCCGCGTGCCGCCCCCGCCATCGCGACGATCTCGGCCGCGTCCCGCCCGCCGAGCGGCAGCGACGGGTCGTCGATGATGACCTGGACCAGCCCGCCGAACACGAGGTCGTCCCACATCGCAGTGTCGATCGGCAGCGGTTGACCGTTCACGATCGCACCGAGCATGACGAGCAGCTCCCACTCGCGCGGACGATCGGGGTCGGGTGGGAAGACCGGTTCGGAGTAGCGGGCCCCGTTGCGGATCGCGAACTGCCAGATCAGCGAGTCGTAGTGGGGCTGTTCGAGGAAGGACTCCCCCGGCAGGATGACGTCGGCGTGGCGCGTCGTCTCGTTCACGAACAGATCCACCGACACCATGAAGTCGAGGCTCGGGAGCGCGCGGTCGAGCCGGCCGGCGTCGGGCATCGAGACCGCCGGGTTGCCGGCGATCGTCACGAGCGCACGCACCCGGCCCTCCCCGGGGGTGTCGATCTCCTCGGCGAGGCAGGCCGCCGGCACCTGCCCCAGCACCTCCGGCGCCCCGCGGACCCGGCTGCGCCAGGTGCCGAAGGTGAATCCCTGCGGCGGTCGGAAGGAGGTGAGGGAGGTGGCCAGCGGCGTCGGGAACATCACGCCGCCAGTGCGATCGAGGTTGCCGGTGATCACGTTGAGGACGAGCACGAGCCATGACGCCAACGTCCCGAACTCCTGGGTGCACAGCCCGATACGGCCGTACACCGCGGCCGTGGGCGCCGCGGCGAGCGCGCGGGCGAGGCGACGGATCGTGGCCGCATCCACGCCGGTCGCATCGGCGACACGCTCGGGCGTGACGCCGGCCACCGCGTCGCGCACCGCGTCGAGCCCGTTCGTGAACGGGGCGAGGCGGCCGAGGTCGGCGAGTCCCTCGTCGAGGATGACCCCCACCATCGCGCCGAGCAGCAGCGCGTCGGTCCCCGGTCGGATCGGCACCCACTCGTCGGCGTGGTCGACGGTCCCGGTGCGCCGAGGATCGACCACGGTCACCCGGCCGCCGCGGGCCCGGATCGCGTCGAGCCGGCCGAGCACGTCGGGCGCGGCCATGAGGCTGCCCTGCGACGCGCTCGGATTCCCTCCGAGGATGACGAGGTGGTCGGTACGGTCGAGGTCCGGTACCGGGATCGCCCACATGTGGCCGAACGCCAACGCGCTCAGGACGTTCTGGGGCCACTGGTCGACCGTGCCCGGGGAGTAGATCTGCGCGCCGTCCACCATGGGGACGAACACCGGGATGCCGGCCGCGAGCTGGAAGGAGTGGGCCACCGGGTTCCCGATGTAGACGGCGAGCGCATGACGCCCGTGCTCGGCCACGACGTCCCCCAGACGCTCGGCGATGAGACCGAGCGCCTCATCCCAGGTGGCCTCACGGAACCCGTCGCCCTCGCGGATGAGGGGCACCCGCACGCGGTCGGGATCCTCGTGGAGCCGACCGAGCGCGGTGCCCTTCGGGCAGAGGTACCCCCGGGACCAGACGTCCTCGCGATCACCGCGCACGACCGTGACGTGCCGGTCGTCGTCGATCGTGAGCTCGAGGCCGCACATGGCCTCGCAGAACGGGCAGGTCCGGTGCGCGGTCGTCGTCACGGGTGTCGACGTTACGCGTCCCCGCACCGACACGCGCCGGCGGATCGGCCCGCCGATCAGCCCAGTTCGACAAGACGGTCGAGACCCAGTGCGTCCAGCACCCGGGTCAGCCAGGACGACAGCATCCACATCCGATCGAGCAGGAGCAGGACGCCGAACACCGCGAGCACCCCGGCCGAGACGAAGGTGAGGGTCCGCAGGTGGCGCTTCACGAACTCGAGCGGCGCGGCCCAACGCCCGAACGCCAGCCCGACGGCCAGGAACGAGACCGCCATCCCGGCGGAGTACGAGGCGAGCAGCAGCACCGCCCGGGGACCGGTCTCGGTGGCCGCCACGCCGAACACCGCCGCGATGATCGGACCGAGACACGGAGACCACCCGAA
>JALRDW010000116.1 GCA_023262065.1 Acidimicrobiia bacterium
GACCCGGTCGGCCATCTCGGCGTTCGACTTGACCAGGCCGTTGATGCGCAGGCCGTACGCCACGTTCTCGAAAATCGACTTCGGGAACGGGTTCGACTTCTGGAACACCATGCCCATGCGCTTGCGCAGCGCGATAACGTCGACGCCGGGCGCATAGATGTCCGTGCCGTCGAGCCTCATCGAGCCCTGGATGCGCAGGCCGTCGATGAGGTCGTTCATGCGGTTCATGCAGCGCAGCAGGGTCGACTTGCCGCAGCCGGACGGGCCGATGATCGCGGTGATGTCACGCTCGGCGATGTCGAGGGTGACGTCGGCGACCGCGAGGTGGGAACCGTAGGAGACGTGCAGGTCGCGGGCGGTGAAGACCATCTCCCGGGTCCCGGGCGCGGCGGCTTCGGCGGTCAGGTCCACCTGCGGGACGTTACCGGCCTCGGCCCCGCCGGGGGCGTCCGGGCGACGTTCGGAGACGATGCTCATGCGTGGTGCTTCCTCGAGAAGACGGCCGAGATGGCCCGGGCGATCACCGTGAACACGACGACGATCCCGATGAGGGTCAGCGCCGCACCCCAGGCCCGCTCCTGGGGACCCGGGAACACCTGCTGGGCGTTGCGGAAGATCTGCACCGAGAGGGCCGTGTTGGCCCCGTTGAAGAGGTCGGTGTTCACGGTGTTGACGGTGAGGATCGTGAAGAGCAGCGGCGCGGTCTCGCCGGCGGCCCGGGCGATCGCGAGCAGGACACCGCTGATGATCCCGGGGGCGGCCGCCGGCAGCACGACCCGCACGATCGTGCCCGCCCGCCGCCCGCCGAGCGCGTAGGCGGACTGCCGCTGATCGAGGGGTACGAGTCGCAGCATCTCCTCGGTCGTGCGGATGATGACCGGGAGCATGAGGCAGGCCAGGGCGAGCGCGCCGGCGAACCCGGAGACCCCGAAGGCCAGCACCCACGTCGTGTAGATGAAGAGCCCCATGACGATCGAGGGCACACCGGTCATCACCTCGGCGAGGAACCGGATCACCCGCGCCCGGGTCGTCGGCCCGCCGTACTCGTGCAGGTAGATGCCGCCGAGCACCCCGAGGGGCACCGCCATGAGCGCCGCCGCACCCGTGATGAGGAGCGTGCCGACCACGGCCGGACCCATGCCGCCGCCGGGCGCCCGCGAGACGATCGGGATGTCGGAGGTGAGGAAGGACCAGGACATCACCCGCATCCCCCGGACCACGACGTACCCGAGGATCAGCGCGAGTGGGATCACGGTGACGATGAACGCCACCACCATGAGTGCGAGCGCGAGGTGGTTGGCGGCGTGACGCCGCCGGCTCGCGCTCGACCGGGTGAGCGAGGAACGTGCAGGGACCGTCACGGCGCTCATGCGCTCGCCGACCCGATGCGTCGTTCGGCCCGATGGATCACGCCGCGGGCGATCATCGAGATCACGAGGGTGAGGGCGAACAGCAGGACCCCCATCCCGATGAGCGCGGCCTGGTAGGTCCCGGTCGACTCGCCGAACTGGTTGGCGATCACCGCTGACAGCGCGTCCCCGGAGTTGAACAGGCGCGCGGTGATCTGCGGCGAGGAGCCGATGACGAGTGCCACGGCGATCGTCTCGCCGATCGCCCGACCGAACCCGAGCAGCACCCCCGCGACGATGCCGCTGCGGCTGTGCGGGAAGACCGCGCCCCGGATCATCTCCCACCGGGTCGCGCCGAGTGCGAGCGCGCCATCCTTCTGCGCCCGCGGGACGGTCGCGAAGGTCTCGCGGGTCACCGAGGTGACGATCGGGGTGATCATGATCGCCAGGATGAGCCCGGCGGTGAAGAACGACCGGCCGCTGATCGGGTCCCCGCTCAGCAGCGTGCCGAGCAGTGGGACGCCGTCGACCGCATCGGCCACGCTCGTGTACGTGCCCGTGAGGGCGGGGGCCAGCACGAGGATCCCCCACAGGCCGAAGACGACCGAGGGGATCGCGGCGAGCAGGTCGATGACGAACACCACCGCCCGGCGGGCGCGCACCGGCACCAGTTCGGTCACGAACAGCGCCACACCGAGGCTCACCGGCACCGCGATGAGGAGCGCGATGACCGAGATCACCAACGTGCCGTAACTGAAGGCGAGGGTCCCGAAGGTCCCCTGCACGACGTCCCAGGTGCTCGACGTGAAGAAGGTCAGGCCCTGGTCCGCGAACGCGGGCCACGCGTTGCGCGTCGTCGTGACGAGGATCGCCGCGAGGATGACGAGGACGAGCGCCCCGCCCGTGGCGGCGAGCGCCCGGAAGGTGCGGTCCACGATCCGACCCGGCGGCCGGTGGCCGCCGAGGGGCTCGGGTGCGGTCCGTTCGGTGAGTTCGAGCATCGTGCCTCGCCGACGACCCGCGGCCCCGGGGCGCTCGGCCCCGGGGCGGCGGTCGTCAGGACGGGGTCGGGATCAGCCGACCGTGACCTCGTCGAGCTGCGCGATCGCCCGCTTCGCCAGCTCGGCGGGGAGCTTCGCGAACCCGACCTCGGCGGCGAGCGACTGCCCGCCGGTGAGGATGTACTCCACGAACCCCTTCACCGCCGCGCCCTTGGCCGCATCGGAGTAGGTGGTCGAGATGAGCAGGTAGGTCGGCGCCGTGATCGGGTAGGCGGCGGCACCCGCAGCGTCGAGCGGGTCGTAGGTGAGGTCGTCCTCGATGGTCGCGCCGTCCACCGCGGCCGAGGCCCCGGCGAGTGAGGCCGTGACGTACTTCCCGGACGCGTTCTTCACCGCGGCGTAGGACAGCCCGGAGAACTCGGCGTCCGAGAAGTCCACGTAGCCGATCGCCCCGTTCGTGGACTTCACGATCTGGGCGACGCCCGCGTTGCCGTTGCCCGCCTGCTGGCCGGCCGGCCAGTTCACGACCTTGTCGGTCCCGAGGGTCCACGCGCTCGGGGCGGCCTTGGTCAGGTACTTCGTGAAGTTGGCCGTCGTGCCCGATCCGTCGGCGCGGTGGACGACCACAATCGCGGTCGACGGCAGATCAGCCTTCGGGTTGTCGGCGGCGATCGCCGCGTCGTCCCACTTCGTGATCGTCCCGCCGAAGATGCCGGCGATGGTGTCGGCCGAGAGGCGGAGACCCTTCACCCCGGACAGGTTGTACGACACCGTGATCGGGGCGGCGACGGTCGGGAAGTAGAGGAACGGCGTCGCGAACTTCGCGGCGTCCTCCGGCTTCACGACGCTGTCGGAACCGGCCCAGTCGACGAGGCCGGCCGCCATGTCGGTCTGGCCCTTGCCGGAACCACCCCCCGCGTAGGTCACGGTCACGGCGGGCTGCTCGCCCTTGAACGCCTCGATCGCCGTCTCGTAGTAGGCCTGCGGGAAGGTCGCGCCCGACCCGTTGATGGTGGCGGCGGCGAGCTTCGACCCGCCGCCGGTGGTCGAGGTCGACCCGCCCCCGTCGTCCGAGGACCCGCCGCAGGCGGCCGCGCCGAGCGCGATGGTGAGGGCGATGGCCGGCAGGGCCAGACGTCGGGATGTCATCCGGGAGCGGATCATGGGTTCGGGTTCCTCCACCGAGGGTTCGTGACGGTGCCGGGGGATCCCGGTCACGGGCGGGACCGTAAGCACGTCGGGTGGCGGGGCCGTGGACCGTAGGTGTCGCGGAGGTGAACACAGACCGAACGACCCGCGAACGCAGCCCCCGATCCGCCCATGCCGGACACCGCGTACACCTCCCGGTAACCCGACGGGCGACCACGAGGTGAACGGGTGGTGAACCACTCGGCGTCCCGGCGGTGCCCGGGTGTGTGGAACGATGCGGACCGACCGCCGGCCCCGACGAGCGGAGAGCGCCGTGCCCGACCAGACGATCCCGAGCGAGCCCGAGGCGCGCCGCACGCTCCAGGAGGAGCTCGCCGACGTCCGCACCGACATCATCCGGCTCGCCGCCCTCACCACCGAGGCGATCACCGCCGGCACCCAGGCGTTCCTCGACGCGGACATCACCGCGGCCGAGGCGGTGATCGACGGGGACGATGCGATCGACGACCTGTACCACCACATCGACGATCGTCTGCTCCTCGTGCTCGCGACCCAGTCGCCGGTCGCCGCCGACCTGCGTGCGGTCATCACCACCATGCGGGTGAGTCACGAACTCGAGCGCACGGCCGACCTGGGCGTGAACGTCGCCAAGGCGACGCGTCGCATCTACCCGCACACCCTCGACCCCAAGGTGCGCGGCATCATCGACCAGATGGGTCAGCAGGCCGTCAACCAGACGCGGGTTGCGATCGACGCGTTCGCCGACCGCGACCCCTCCTGGGCGGACGTGCTCACCGACATGGACGACGCGATGGACGACCTCACGAAGAGCCTGTTCCGGCACATCCTCGCCGGCTCGAGCGGGGACGAGGCAGCGGTGCTGCGCGCCGTGCAGGTCGCGCTCGTCGGCCGGCACTACGAACGCATGGCGGACCACGCGGTCACGATCGCCGAACGCGTGCAGTTCATGGTCACGGGCACCCACCCCGTGAAGCCCACGGTCGACTAGACGCACACCGGTCGCCTCCGCGCGTGCGAGGGATGCGCCCGCACGCGACTCGGCCGCCCGGGAGGGCGGCCGATGGGGAGGGCGATGCCGGGGGTCAGGCCTCCTCGTAGCCCAGGTCCCACTCGAGGATGAGGCGCTCGCGCTCGGCGTCACGGACGACCCGCTCGCGGTTGCGGCGGCACTGCGGGTCGTGCGGCGGCAGCAGTTGGAGGCGGGCCAGGGCACGCTGCCGGAACTCGTCGATGGTCCGGCCGTCGCCGAACACGCCGACGACGTCCCAGTGGGGCGCGACCGGGCCGAGGTAGACGACGCGCACGTGCCCGACGGGCGGCAGCTGCTCGAGGTCTTCGTGCTCCATGGCCATGGTGGTGCGCTCCAGGTGGTCGTCGGGTGGTGGCCGACCCCCGGAACGGGAGACGGCCCGGGCCGCATCGGCGGCGCCCCGGGACCGGGGAGCCTACCGGATGGGTCCCGGGCCGCCTCCGGCCTGCCGGGTGGGTCGGGTCAGCCGAGTTGGCTCAGCGGCACCGATCCGAGGCGCACGGTGATGACCTTGCGCTCCCGATCGCGCTCGACCGTGATCTCGATCTCGTCACCCGGACGGTGGCCGCGGATCGCCGAGCCCACGTCGTCGGCCCGGCGCACCTGGTCGCCGTCGATGGCGACGATGACGTCGCCCCGCTCGATCCCCGCCTCGTCGGCCGCGGTGTCGGGCTCGACCCGGATCACGATCGCCCCGCTCTGGGTGACGAGCGACTCCTCGGCGGTGGTCGCCGGAGTGACGGTTCGGGTCTGCACGCCGAGGTACGCGAGCTTGACGTCGCTCCCCTCCCGCAGTTGGTCGATGATCGGCCGGGCCGAGTCGATCGCGATCGCGAAGCCCACGTTCTGGGCCTCACTCGGGTTGGCGATCGCCGTGTTGATGCCCACGACCTCGCCGCGCGAGTTGAGCAGCGGGCCGCCCGAGTTGCCCGGGTTGATGGCTGCATCGGTCTGCAGCATGTTGAACAGGCTCGTGCGCTGGTCGGTGTCGACGGTGCGGCCCTTCGCCGAGATGATCCCGCGGGTGACGCTCAGGCTGCCGTCGAGCGCGAGCGCGTTCCCGATCGCCACGACGTCGTCACCGACGACGAGGTCCTCGCTCGACCCGAGGCGGACGGTCGGGATGCCGGCCACGTTCTCGGCCCGGATCACGGCGAGGTCGAGCTGGGCGCTGCGACCGAGGATCTTGGCCCGTCGGATCGTGCCGTCGTTGAACACGACCTCGATCCGGCCGCCGGCACCCTCGATCACGTGGTCGTTCGTGACGATGACCCCGCTCGGGTCGATGACGAACCCGGTACCCTCGCCGCCGGACCCACCGCCGCCGTTCGAGAACAGCCCCTCGTCGACCGCACCCCCGGTCCGGATCGCGACCACTGCGGGCTCGACCCGGCCGACGATGCCCTGGATGTCCTGGGCCACCGCGAGGCGGGAGGTGTTGCGGGCCTCGGTGACGACCGGGCTCGGGGACTGCACCACGCGCGTCTCGCCCCGACCGGTGAGCGCGGCGACGCCGCCGCCCACCAGTCCTCCGACGAGCGCGCCCAACGCGATGCCGGCGATGAACTGCCGACCGCGGCCGTTCGGTGCGGTGGCCGGACCCGAGGTCGTCGCGACCGGGGCCGGGACGATGGCGGTCGCCGGCGTTTCGGCGGCGTCCGGACCGACGGCGTGCTCGGCCCGGGGCGGTCCCCAGTGGTCGGCCGGGCCACCCGTCGCCTCGAAGGCGTCGGCGGCGACCCGGTACGCGTCGTCGGCCGGCGGTTCGACCCCGGAGGGTCCGGCCGTCCACGCGTCCGCACTCGGGACCTCGGAGGTCGGTGCGTCGACCTCGTGGGAGGACGCGTCGATCGCGTCGGTCGACTCCTCGTGGTCGGTGGGTTCGTCGGTGAAGTCGTTCACGGTCGCCTCGTCGTTGAGTCGGGGATCGGGTTCGAGGGGTGCAACGTCGTCGAGGGCGATGCGGTTCCACATTCTCGCCGGGATCGCACGTCCTGCGCGCCCTGCGGTCGGCCCGGGCCCGCGGTCTCGGCATCGTCGTCCCGTTCGCACCCGGATCTCCGATCGGCCCGATCCCACCCCAGCCCACGGTCCGGAGCGGACCCGCCCGTCGTCGTCCGAGGTGACCTCCGACACACCGACCCCCACCGGGGCGGGAAATGTGGCAGGGCGGGAACCCTGCGGCGCGCCACGGCGTTGGAGCCGATGACCGCGATCGAGCAGGTGACCATGAGCCAGCCCACGAACCAGAACCCCCCGGCCGAGACCACCCAGCCCTGGATGGCCGACGGCCTGTGCCGGGAGCACCACCCCTCGGTGTTCTTCCCGTCCGACGGGGTCGGCGTGGACCGGGCCCGACGCATCTGCGCCGAGTGCCCGGTGCAGGGTGCCTGCCTCGAGTACGCCCTCACGTACCGGATCGAGCATGGCGTGTGGGGCGGAGCGTCGGAGCGCGAGCGTCGGCGCATCCTGCGCAGCCGACGCCTCGAGGCCGCCGCCAACAGCCCCGCCTGACGGTTCGGGACCACCCGCTCGACGCAGCGTCGAGGTCCGCCGACATCGCTCCTGCTCTCCGATGTCGGCGGACCCGGGCGCTGCGTCGTGTCGCGTCCGGACGCATCCGGCGAACGCTGCAGCCGAGCGGTGCCCAGCACCCCCGGACGCCCGACGTTCGGGCGCCGAGCCGTTCGGTCAGCGCCAGGTGAACGGGCCGATGAGGAAACGACCGATCCGGGTCGGTCCGTCCTCGGTGCCCTCGGCCGGGAGCGCGGCGATGATCCGGGCCGTCTCGGTCGGCGTGGCCTCGCTCACGACGGCGAAGGTGCGGCCCCCTGCGTCCCACACCGCGACCGAGCCGACCGGCGACTCGTAGACGCGGGCGTCGGGGCGGCCGGCGGTCCCGTAGGTGCCACCCGCCGGGAGGCTGCCCGGCTTGAGCGAGCCGCCCCACTCGAACACCGACACGCCCACGAGGCCGTCGGAGTAGTACTGCTCGCGACCGCCGCCGGCCGCCCGGTAGGAACCGACCCGGAGGAAGCCCCCGGGCAGCCGGGTCACCGAACGGAACGGGGGTGCGACGACCACCGGGGCCGGACCGGAACCCCTCGGGGTGCGGGGACCGACGTCGGCGGGCGCACCCTCGGTGGGCGTCGCCGCGATCGCCACCTCTTCGAACCCGGTGATGCGCATGACCGCGCCCTGCTCGTTGCGCTGCTCGCGCCGCAGGAGCAGACCGGTCTCCCGGTCGAGGTCGATGTACTCCCGCACGCGGCCGCGCGGATCCGTGATGCGCACCCGATCGGTCGTCCGGCCTGCGACGAGCACACCCGGCTCCACGGCGACCGTGTACTTCCCGGCGATGGGCGGCACGTCGTCGGCGTCACCGCGGTTCCAGAGCAGGTGCCACACCCCGCCGGACCGGAGGGCCCGACGCGCGCCGACCGCGCTGAGCCGACGGTCGCCGGTCACCGCCACGCTCCCGGCGTCGGAGTGGACCGTCACCGACCGCGACCGCAGCACGCCGTCGGCGCGCCAGGTGACCGTGAGCGTGCCCTCGTACGCGTGGTCACGCGCCGCCGTGGTCGCCGCTGCGAGCGGATCGCGCAGATCGATCGGGGCCGCCGTCGCCGCCGCGGCGAACCCGAGGGTGCCCAACAGTGCACCGAGGGTGCACGCGCCGAGGGTACGTCGCCGCATCACTTCAGGAACCCCGCACGGATGGAGGACTGGGCGAGCTTCTCCGCGGGCACGCCGTCGACCGAGGAGCGCGCCGCGTGGGTGCGCACCACCGAGGCGACCGGCGGGTTGACGACCGGTTCGGTCGGCACGACCACGGCGACCCCCACCGCCGCGGCGGCGGCCAGACCGCCGACCCACGCGGCGATGCGCCGGCGGGAGCGCCGGGCGACCGCGAGATCGGCGACCGGCGCCACCGGGGTGCCGGTCGGTTCGACCACGTCGGCCGCCGCGACCGCCGCGATGATGTCGTCGAGGAGTCCGGCCGGCGGTTCGACCACCGCGTTCGCCCGCAGGAGGTCGCGCACCTCGCGCACCTC
>JALRDW010000161.1 GCA_023262065.1 Acidimicrobiia bacterium
TCGCGGTAGCCGAAGGTCCGGGCGTCCTCGAACGCCTCGAAGTCGGCGGCGATGAACCGGAACTCCCAGCCGTCGGCCTGCCGCTGCTCGATGAGGGCGCGCAGCGTGTCGCGGCTGAACTCGCTGGAGGAGTTCTCGAAGCCGTCGGTGATGGTCACGAAGACCACCGACTCGGCCTCCTGGCCTGCGGCCCGACGCGCCCCGGCCTCGGCGTCCGCGAGCGTGATGAGGCGGCCCGTGGCGTCGAGGAGCGGCGTGCCGCCCCGCGGACGGAAGTCGCCATCGCCGAGCTCGGCGATCTCGGCGATCGGTACGCCGTTCGCGATCACCCGGCAGGGCTCCTGGGAGTCGAAGAACGCGAGCGTGACCCGGGTGGGCACGGTCTCGTCGTCCCGCTCCGAGCGGATGAGCTCGTTGAAGCCCCCGATGACGTCGGTGCGCATCGAGGCCATGGAGCCGGACTCGTCGACGAGGACGTACAGGTGGACGGGGGTGGGGCCGGCGGTCCCGCCGCCGGTGGTGTTGGTGGGTTCGGTGTTCATGGGGTTGTTCCCTCCTGAGGGGTTGTGGGTGGTGGACAGGCGGCGCTCGTCGCGGATCACGCGGCGAGCACCGAGAGGCAGACCAGGCGGTCATCGACCGCGAGGCCCTGGGCCGCGATGCGACCGCTGCGGAACCGGTACTCGGTGCCGAGGCCGACGCCCGGGGTCGACTCGACCTCGGCCCGCAGGACCCGGCGCAGGAACCGGAGGGCCCGGCTCACGCTGGGCCGCGGTCCGTCGATGCGCTTCGGGACGTCGAGCGCGATGGACGAGATGATCTCGTCCCAGAACGCCGCCAGGGTCTCGGGGCGGTCGAACAGCTCGGCGCTCACGCACCGCTCGCCGATGGCCACGATGACGCCGGTCTGCATCGGCAGCGGCCGCAGCGTGCGCAGCACGCCGACGGCCCGGTCGATGGCGGCGAGCCGCGGGTCGACGGCGTCGGCGACCGGTAGCGGCTCGCAGGCGGCGACCAACGAGAAGGTCTCGTCGTCGAGGGACCGCTCGCAGAGCACGTCCTCGACGCCGGCCCACACCGCGCCCTGGTCGACGCGTCGGAGCGCGTCCCCCTGGACGTACACGGACCGGTTGATGGTGCGCCGGATGCGGCGGGGCACCCGCTGGCCGGCCCGGCGGAACTCCCGGTTCGCCGCACCCCAGCGTCCCGCCTCGACGCAGGCGACCGGGACGGCGACGCCGACCTCGCCCGGCTGGACGAGCACGGGGACGACCACGGTGCGGTTCTGCCAGCCGCCCTCGAGGATCTCGCCGTCGGTGAGCAGCACGGGCAACTCGCCGGTGTTCGTGACGAGCAGGGTCGGCACGGAGGCGGCGGGCGCCTCCTCGACGGTGAGCGTGCCGGCCGCGAACGCACTGGCCGCCGTGTCGTAGGGGAGTGCGGTGGGTCCGTGCCAGTACACGGGGTACAGGGCGACGGGGCCGACGCGCTTCGGGCGGCCGATGGAGGCGGTCTCGAGGTGGTTGAGGATCGTCGTCATGGTGGTGGTTGCTCCGTTTCGTCGGTCGGTGGTCGTGGTTGGGTGGTCGGGGATCAGCGCCGCGGGTCGCTCGGGCGATCGGGCCAGATCGTCGACAGGACGAAGTCCTCGAAGGCGTCGACCGCGTAGACGACCTGGGCGACGGGTCGCGCGGTGGCGATCTCGTCGAGCGCCTCGAGCTCGTTCCAGCCGAGCTCGAGGAGGATGCGGAAGAGCGCGCTGGGACCCCGATTCACGGCCATCGCACACGTGACGATCCCGATCGAGTCGTCGTGCAGCGCGTCGCCCAGCCCCTCGAGGACCGGCGTCCAGAACTCGGCGCCCTTGGCCTCGAGGTCGTCGTCGGTCGGGACGTGGATGTAGCGGAGGTGCGGTGCGTGCTCGGCGAGGAACTCGCGCTCGTCGGCCTCGATGCGCAGGTCGAGGTACCACTGGGCCCCTGTCGCGAGCCACTGCTCGAGTCGGGCCCGCTTCGCCACCTCGTCCCAGCCGAGGTCGGCCGTGAGGACGAACCGGTCGGCGACCACGTCGAGGCGGTCGAGGTCGTCCCGGGTGGCGTGCCAGTGGCGGCCCATGAGCCGGCTCTGGGCTGCGTGGAGGTCGGCCGTGCGCTCGATCCACGAGGCGGCGGCGTCGGTGGCGGGGCTGGTGATGCTCGGGGTCTTGGTCATGGCGTCGTCCTCTCGTCCTCGTGGGCTCGGGTCGTGGTGCGGGTGGTCGGGGTGCACCTGTTCAAACGCTCGGATCAAAGGAATTATTCCCGACTATGTCTCATTTTCATAATCTGTGGTGTTGGAAGGCACAGTACAGAGGGGGTCGGACATGGTCCCTGTGGGGTTGGGATCCGCATTGGGAACCATTAGGGATAGAGATATGTTCCCGGCTCCAAGGGGCCGGTGGTAGGGTCCCGGGCATGGAGACCACCGCCAGGGACCTCGCCAGGGTCGAACGCCGCCTCCGGGAGGCCCGGGACTACAGCGACGGCTACGCCAAGTTGCTGCTGCACTCGGCCCGCAAGGTCCTCGCCGAGAGTGGCTTCGACCTGACCGAGGAGGATCGACGGATCCCGATCGACGCCCCGGCCGTCGAGGCCCAGATCGCCCATTTCACGGACCGCCCGGCCTCCGAGCGACGCCCCCGCTCGTCGACGGCCACGAACTACGCCGAGAACTGGCGACGCTTCGCCCGCTGGACCCGCGAGTACCTCCAGGCGGAGGCGGCCGGCGAGGAGGACCTCTACCTGCACAAGCTCGGGGTCAGGGCCCCGAAACGGGCTCGTCGGTCCTCGCCGGCGATGGTGGACGATTCCGACTGGGACCTGGCCGACGAGGAGTGGGACCTCGACATCGAGTCGGCCCGGGTCGAATCAGCCGTCCAGGCGATGCGTGGCGGGCCACGGCGGTCGCAGTCCTTCTCGCTGGCTGCGCCGCTCTACTCCTACCCGGCGGCCCGGGAGACCGCGGAGCCCGGGGAGACCCGGGTCATCACGGTGCGCACGTCCTTCGGGCCGTACCGGATGGAGCTCCCGCAGTCGCTGCGGGCCGAGGACGCGGCCCGTATCGCCCGAGCGGTCCTGCGCCTCGTCGACTGAGCGTGTCCGACCCCGGTGGTCGGCTGCAGTTGCCGGTGCATGAGGGCCCGGCGCGACCCGTGGAGGTCCGATGAGCGACCACTGTCCGGTGTGCGGCGAGACCGTCTTCGACGACTGGGACTACTGCCCGGCCTGCGACCACCCGTACGACGAGGACGAGGACGAGGGCACCGATGATCCCGACGACGACGAGGACCCTGACGACGAGGTCGTCTGGTAGCGGCGCTCCGCCGTCAACCCTCGATGGCGCGCAGCTGCACGACGAACCAGAGCGCCTCGTCCGGCGCGATCGCCGGCGTGGGTGACTGCGGTCCGTAGGCGAGGTCGGACGGGATGCCCAACAGACGGGTCCCGCCGACCTGCATCCCGACCAGGCCCTCGGACCAGCCCTGGATCACCTGGTTCAAGCCGAACGTCGCGGTGTCGCCGGTCCCGTACGACGCGTCGAACACCTTGCCCGTCGAGCACGACACGCCGATGTAGTCGACCGTGACGGTCGACTCCGCCGTGGTCGCGGCCCCGGTGCCGGGGACGAGGTCCCGGACCACGAGTTCGGTCGGTGCCGGCCCGACGTCGATCGGTACCTCGGGGGCCCCCTCGGGCAGGGGATCGACCCGGGCCACGCAGGGCTTGCCCTTGGCCGAGCCGGCCTCGGCGCTCGCCGCCGTGGTCGTGGACGGGGCCGAGTCGGAGGACGACCCGCCCCCGCAGGCGGCGAATCCGACGCCCCCGACCATCGCGGCGAGGACACCCGCCACCACGTACCGCTGCCACTGCGAGTTCCTGCGTCGCGCCATGGCGGCACGGTAGCCGGAACCCCTGCCGGGCCGACGTCGCCCGGACCGTGTCCGACCCCCCGGCGATCCTGCCGTGCGACCGTCCGGGCGGAGCCCCGCATCGGCCGGTCGCCGTCAGTGACTGATGAGGGAGCAGGGCAGGGCGATGTTCTTCGACTGGGTGCGGATCGTGTTCGCAGCGATCCTGTTCGTGGTCATGGTGATCATGCTCGGCGTCGCGTTCATCGTGATCGTGCCGCTCGTCCTCGTGTTCCTCGTCTTCCTGATCTGACACGACCCTCGGTCCCACCGGACCCGACCTCGGAGGCATCTCCCATGAACAGGATCATCGATCTCACGACCGGTACCGTCACCGTCGAGCGTTCGCCCGACGCGCGAGGACGCACGCTGCACCTCGTCGACATCGAGAACCTCTCCGGCGGCCCGCGTCGAACGCCCGACGAACATCTCGCCGCCTATCGCACCTACGAACGTCGGGCCGAGGTGCGTCCGGGCGATCACGTCGTCGTCGCTGCGTGTGGACTCGTCATGGACGCGCTCGCGTTCAGGCTCCCGCCCGGCATCTCGGTGCGCAAGGCGAACGGGGTCGATGGTGCCGACCGCGCGCTCCTCTCGGTCGACACGCCCGAGCGCATCGCCCAGCGCTACGAGCGGCTCGTCATCGGGAGCGGCGATGGGGGGTTCCTGGGGCTCGCACATGCGGCGCAGGCACTCGGTGTCCACGTCGTCATGCTGAGTGGGCGTGGCAGGCGCTCCGTGGTGTTGAGCGGGAAGGGCTTCGGCATCCGCACGCTCGGTCCGCTCGACCATGAGCTCGGTCTGATCGTCTGACCGCTCGGCCAGCCGCGGGTACGGGGCCCGCCCGCTGCGGGACGACCTGCGGCCGCTCAGGTCGCGACCGGACTGGTCGACTTCGTCTCGTCGCCGATCGTCCGTCGGGCCTCGGCGATCGCGAGCTCGACGACGTGCTCGACGTGGGGGATGTCGACCCCGAGCTTCTCGGCGACGTGCGCGGTCCAGATCAGCGAGGTGAGGTTGGACTCGAAGTCGACCTGTGACCGCAGGTCCGACCGCTTGGCCTGCCGGTTCTGCGTCACCATCACGAAGGTGGAGAGGAAGATCGCCTCGAGACTCACGATCATCGTGAGCAGGCCGAACGGGAACGAGTCGAACTCGAGGCCGACACCGAGCAGGCCGATGTTCAGGACGATCCACACGGTGAACCAGATCGCGTGGATGTAGACGAACTTCAGGGATCCGGCGAAGCCGGTGACCCGATCGGCGATGCGGTCCTGCTCGGTGCGCAGCCGTCGGAAGTGTTGGCGTTCGCTGGTGACCTCCCAGTGCGCGAGGTCGAACACCTTCCCGTCGAGCTTGCCGTCCGCCGCATCGACGATCCGGCACGCCGGACACTGGAGCAGGTCCTCGGGGTCCGAACCGTGGTCGTGGGCGTCGGTCATCGTGCCTCCTCGTCGCTCGGTGCTCGGCCGACGCTAAACCGGGAGCCCCGCCCGGGCGTGCGATGATGCGCCCGCCGCGCCGGTGCGGCGACGCGGAGGGCTCGACATGACGGAAGCGGTGCACCCCTGGGATCGACGGGCGGAGGCGCTCGCCCTCGTCCCGACGGGACCCGACGGGCTCCCGGTGACCCTGGCCGACTACCGGACCGTCTTCGAGTCGGTGCTCCCCGCACCGACCCTCGGGTACTACGCCGGCGGCGGCGCCGACGAGCTCACCCTGGGTGAGAACGTCGACGCATGGCGACGGTTCACGCTGTGGCCGCGCGTGCTGCGTGGGATCGAGACGGTCGACACGTCGTGCGAACTGCTCGGTCGACGCCTGCCGCACCCGTTCCTCGTCGCGCCGACCGCGTTCCACGGACTCGCCGACCCGGAGGCCGAGATCGCCACGGCACGCGGCGCGCTCGCCGCTGATGCGTTGCAGGTGCTCTCGACCCTCGCGCACACCGGCCCGCGGGACCTCGCAGCCGCCGTGCCCGACGTGCACCGCTGGTTCCAGCTCTACGTGCTGCGGGATCGCGGGCTGACGCGCTCGATCGTGGAGGAGGCGGCGGCGTGCGGGTACGAGGCGATCGTCATCACCGTCGATCTCCCGCCGGCCGGCCGGCGCGAGCGGGAGCTGCGCACGCACTTCACGCTCGGCGGAGATGTCGTGGTGCCTTCGATC
>JALRDW010000171.1 GCA_023262065.1 Acidimicrobiia bacterium
GGACTCCGTCGGCTTCGTGCGTCGCCTGCCGCACCAACTCGTCGAGGCGTTCCGGTCGACGCTCGAGGAGGTCGCCGACGCGGACCTGCTCCTCCACGTCGTCGACGCGGGCGCGACCGACATCGCCGGGCAGCTGCGCGCCGTGCGCGGGGTGCTCGCCGAGGTCGGCGCGGCCGAGCTGCCCGAGCAGATCGTCGTGAACAAGATCGACGCGGTCGACGACGCCACCCGCGACGAGGTGCTCGCCGAACTGCCGGGCTCGGTCGGCGTGTCGGCGCGCACGGGGGCGGGGGTCGAGGACCTCATCGCGCTCATCGGGCGCCGGCTCCGGGCGCTCGCCCACATCGTCGAGCTCGCGGTGCCGTACGACCGGGGTGACGTGCTCGCTGCGCTCCACCGCGACGGCGAGGTGCTCGTCGAGGTGCACGAGGCCGACGCGGTGCGGGTGCGGGCCCGGCTCCCCGAGGCGGCGGCCGGGCGGTACGCGGCCTTCACCGCGCCGTGAGCGCTTCGTCCCCTCGGCACCGGTCCGGGGCCTAACGTGGTCGGCGTGCCGCCGTCCGGCTTCGTGCCCCCGCCCTACCCGCAGGATCGGCTCGACGCGCTCAAGCGCACCGCCGACGCCCTCCCGGGCGGGGTGATCGACTGCTCGGTCGGGAACCCGGTCGACCCGATCCCGGAGATCGCCCGCACCGCGCTGGTCGCGGCGAGCGGTGGCGGCAACACCTACCCGCCGACGATCGGCACGCCGGACCTGCGCGACGCGGCGGCCGCCTGGCTCGAGCGCCGTACCGGTGCGGTCGTCGACCCGGGCCGTGAGGTCATCGCCTGCATCGGGACGAAGGAGCTCGTGGCCTCCCTGCCCCGACACCTGGCCCTCCGGGATCCCTCCCGCGACACGATCCTGTACCCGGCGGTGGCGTACCCCACCTACGAGATGGGAGCGACGCTCGCCGGCCTGCGTGCGGTGCCGGTGCCCATGCACGCCAACTGGCACCTCGACCTCGACGCGATCGAGCCGGCCGACGCGGCACGTGCGCTCGTGCTCTGGCTCAACTACCCGGGGAACCCGACCTCGACCGTGGCCGGACCGGCGGAGATGACCCGCACGGTGGAGTGGGGCCGCGAGCGAGGCGTCATCATCGCCTCCGACGAGTGCTACCTGGAGTTCCCGGGTGAGGGCGAGACCCAGGGCACCGCGGTGGCGACCGGCACCGAGGGCGTGCTCGCCGTGCACTCGGTCTCGAAGCGCTCGAACCTCGCCGGGTTCCGGGCGGGGTTCGTCGCCGGTGACCCGGCGATCGTCGGGTACCTCGGTGAGGTCCGCAAGCACGCCGGGCTCATGGTGCCGGGTCCGGTGCAGGCCGCCGCCGCGGCGGTGCTCGCCGACGACGAGCACGTCCTGGCCCAACGGGCCAGGTACGCGAAGCGGCGTGGCCTCATGCTCGAGGGCCTCGCCCGCCACGGTCTCGTCCACGACGGCGGGCCGGGGCTCTTCTACCTGTGGCTGCGCAGCACCGACGACCTCGACGCATGGAGCATCGCCGCCCACCTCGCCGAGGCCGCCGGCACGGTCGTGGCGCCCGGCGACCTCTACGGGGCGGCCGGGGAACGGCACGCCCGCCTCGCCCTCACCCAGCCCGACGCGCGCCTCGAGCTCGCGCTCGAACGCCTCGACGCCGCGGCCCGGACCTGACCCCCGGGGCGCGGCGTGCGCGGATGGCCGGTGGATACGAGGCGGCCGTCTGGGTGGCGCCCGTCGTAGGGTTGGACCCGTGACCCTCCAACAGCGCATCGAATCCCTCTGGGCCTCCCGTACCGACCTCGCCGCCGTCATGCCGGTGGAGGAGGCGCGGGCGACCGTCCACGAGGCCATCGATCTCCTCGACTCCGGTGCGGTCCGGGTCGCCGAGATCGTGGACGGCGAGGTCGTCGTCCACCAGTGGCTCAAGCAGGCGATCCTCCTGCTGTTCCCGCTCTCGGACATGGCCACGACCGAACTCGGCCCCTACGAGTACCGCGACAAGATCCCGCTGAAGCACGACTACGCGGGCGCCGGGGTGCGCGTGGTGCCGGGGGCCTCCGCCCGCTGGGGCGCCCACCTCGCACCGGGCGTCGTGATGATGCCGTCCTACGTGAACATCGGCGCCAACGTCGGGGCCGACACCATGGTGGACACCTGGGCCACGGTCGGGTCCTGTGCCCAGATCGGCGCACGGGTCCACCTCTCCGGCGGTGTCGGCATCGGCGGCGTGCTGGAGCCCCCGCAGGCCGCCCCGGTGATGATCGGGGACGACACCATGATCGGGTCCCGGTGCATCGTGGCTGACGGCGCCCGGGTCGGCACCGGTGTCGTGCTCGGCGCGGGGTGCGTGCTCACCTCCTCGATCCCGGTCATCGACGCCGAGACCGGTGAGGAGATCTCCCGGGGTGTCGTGCCGGACTGGTGCGTCGCGGTCTACGCGACCCGGCCCCGGACCTTCGCCGGGGGCGAGTTCGGGTTGCCCTGCGTGCTCGTGGTCAAGCGCCTCACCGAGGGCGAACGCCACGACAAGGCCAAGCTCAACGACATCCTGCGCGAGGGCGGCGTCGCGACCTGATGCCGGCCGACCTGCTCGCCCTCACCGCGGAGCTCATCGCGGTCCCGTCGGTCTCGCTCGACGAGCGCGCGCTCGCCGATCTCGTGGAGACCCGGTTGCGCGAACGGGCTCCATCCCTGGCCATCGAGCGGGTCGGGGACAACGTCGTGGCCCGCACGGATCGTGGCCTGGGGACCCGCGTGCTGCTCGGCGGTCACCTCGACACGGTGCCGGTGAACGACAACGCGTCGCCCCGGATCGAGGGGGACCGCCTGCACGGGCTCGGTGCCGCCGACATGAAGGGCGGCCTCGCCGTCATGCTCACGGTGGCCGAGGCCGCGCATGCCCTCGGTGATCGGCTGCGCTTCGACCTCACGGTGGCGTTCTACGTGGCCGAGGAGGTCGCCGACGAGCACAACGGGCTGCGGCAGGTCTTCGACGCCGCCCCCGGACTCCTCGACGCAGACCTCGCGATCCTCATGGAGCCGACCGGGGCGTGGGTCGAGGCGGGCTGTCAGGGCGCGCTCGTCGTCGAGGCCACGTTCCACGGCGCCCGGGCCCACTCGGCCCGACCGTGGATGGGGGCGAACGCGATCCACAAGCTCGGTCCGGTCCTCGACCGCATCGCTGCGCACGAGTCCGAGACCGTGCTCGTCGACGGCCTCGAGTACCGCGAGAGCCTCGAGGCCGTGCACGTGTCCGGGGGAGTCGCCAACAACGTCGTGCCCGACGAGGCCCGCCTGCGGGTGAACCGCCGCATCGCCCCGCGCTGGACCGGCGAGGAGGCCCTCGCCCAGGTGACGGCCCTGCTCGCCGGCGCGGACGCGATCGAGGTCGTCAACCTCTCGCCGCCGGCGCCGCCGAACCTCTGGAACCCGCTCATCGCCGAGTTCATCGGCACGAACGACCTCGCGACCCGGCCCAAGCTCGGGTGGACCGACGTGGCCCGGTTCGCGAGCCGGGGGATCCCGGCGCTCAACTTCGGCCCCGGCGATCCGCAGGTCGCCCACACCCGGGACGAGTTCGTCGATCGGATCGAACTCGACGCCTGCTACGCGGTGCTCGCCCGGTTCCTCGGGCTCATCGACGCGCCCGCCTAGCGCGGTCGCGGCGCAGGACGGTCAGAGCCGGCGCAGAACGGTGACGACCTTGCCGTAGATCGTGACTTCGCCGGCAGGGAACTCCATCGGCGCCATGCGTGCATTTGACGGCACCAGGGTGACCTTGTTGCCGGACTTCTTGAAGGTCTTCACCGTGGCCTCCTCACCGGCGGCGAAGCCGGGCCGAAGTCGGGCTACTACGTGAAGCCGACGGTGTTCGGCGACGTGAAGCCCGACGCGCGCATCTGCCTCGAGGAGATCTTCGGGCCCGTGCTCGCGCTCGTGCGCGTGAAGGACTTCGAGGAA
>JALRDW010000285.1 GCA_023262065.1 Acidimicrobiia bacterium
GACCCTCGACGACCTCACCGAGGACCGCCCGGTGCACCGCCGGGTCCCGAACGATCCCACCCTTACCGATGCGGTCCCGCCCCGCCTCGAACTGCGGCTTCACGAGCAGGAGCATCGTGGCACCGGGGTCACACACGGAGACCATCGCAGGGATCACGCGGGTCAACGAGATGAACGAGAGATCGGCCGTGACCATCTCGACCGGACCACCGATCGCCTCGGGACCGAGCGAGCGCACGTTGACCCGCTCGAGCACCGTCACCCGCGGGTCGGTGCGCAGCGACCAGGCGAGTTGCCCCCGACCCACGTCGACCGCGACCACCGTGGCCGCACCGCGCTGCAGCAGGCAGTCGGTGAACCCGCCGGTCGAGGCGCCGGCGTCCAGCGCCCGGCGTCCGGCGACCGGGACATCGAACGCCGTCAGGGCCGCGTCGACCTTCTCCCCACCCCTCGACACGAACCGGGCCGGTGGCGCATCGACCGCGATGGCCTCGTCGGCGCCGACCTGTCGCGAGGCCGTTCGCGCCGGCGCACCGCCGACGGTCACGTGGTCCGCCTCGATGAGTTCGACCGCCCGCGTCCGGCTCGGCGCGAGCCCGCGCCGGACGAGTTCGACATCGAGACGGCGACGCATGCTGACCGGGGCGGGATCGTCGCTACGACGATCGCTTCGCCGACTTCTTCGCAGCCTTGCGGGCCGCAGGCTTCGTGGCGGACTTCTTGGCCGGCTTGGCAGCCTTCGCAGCCTTGGCCTTCTTCGTGGCCTTGGCGGCCGCGGCCTTGGAGGTCGACTTCGCCGCCGAGAGCTCGCGGCGCAGCCGGCGCTCGGAGGCGGCGAGGTCCTCGCGGGTCACGAGGCCCAACGACTTGACCTGACGGGCGACCTCGCCGCGCACCAGGTTCACGGCGGCGTCGCGCCGGCGGCGGCTCTCGTCGACGATCCCGTCGACGAAGGACTGGACCTGGCTCTGGGCCAGCACGCCCTGCTCGACGAGGACCTTGGCCCGGCCGCGGGCCTGGGATCGGGTGAGCTCGACGAAGTCGGCGCCGGCGTCGATGAGGCGGGTGAGGTCGGGGCGCTGCGGCATGACGTCCTCCGGGGGTGGATTCGGGCGATGACGGGTCGGATCGGCGGGACGGACCCGGCCGGGATCGGAGGTCCGGCCGGGCTCCGGAGCGGCGAGCCGAGCGGTTCGGCCCACGGTGCACCGGTTGCACGGATGTCGGCGGCATCGACCGTCAGGTCGGTCGGCGATCCCGCCCGCATCCGTACCGCAGCCTACCCGGGGGCCCGACATCACCCGGGTCTCCATGCCCACGGTCGGGGTACCCTCGCCCGGCGTGGTCCTCCCCCTCTACGACGACAACCCGACCGGACGCGTCCCCTACCTGACGATCCTGTTCATCGCGCTCAACGTGGTGGTGTTCGCGTTCGTCCAACCGCGCGGCGGCGAGGCCGAGGCGAGGTTCAACTACCGGCACGCGGTGATCCCGTGCGAGCTGGACCAGGGCCGACCACTCAGCGAGGCGGAGATCGTGAGCGGCGAGTGCGGGGCGACCCGGGCGGTCGACCCCGTCGGCACCTTCGGCACCCGCGAGTTCGCGCCGGACAAGAACGTGTGGTTGGCGGTCATCTGGTCCATGTTCCTCCACGGGTCCTGGCTGCACCTGCTCGGGAACGTCTGGTTCCTCTGGGTCTTCGGCAACAACATCGAGGAACGCTTCGGCCGCGCGGGCTTCGTCGCGTTCTACCTGCTCGCGGGCGTCGTCGCGACGCTCGTCCAGGTGCTCGCCGATCACGGGTCGACCATCCCGCTCATCGGAGCGTCGGGCGCGGTCGCCGGCGTGATGGGCGCCTACATCGTGTTGTTCCCGCGGGCCCGGGTGCTCACGTGGTGGCCGATGTTCCTCATCCTCGTCGTGTACATCCCGGCGGTCATCGTGCTGGGGCTCTGGTTCCTCATGCAGTTCGCGACCGATCCGAACAGTGGGGTCGCCTGGCAGGCCCACGTCGGGGGTTTCGTGTTCGGCGCCGCCGTGGCGTTCGCACTGCGGTCACGGCTGCGACCCCTCCCGGTCGTGACCCGGCGTCGCCGGGCACCCCGCGGCACGTTCGGCACCGCACGACCCGATCCGGCACACACCTGGGACCCGCCCTACGGCGCGACGCCGTGGAGCCCACCGAGGCCGTCGGACCCGCCGGCCTGGGGCCCGCCCTCGGGGCCGCCGGCGACGGGGCGCCGGAACCTCGAACCACCCGGGGACGTCGATGGGGCCTGAGACCGCACCGGTTCAGCCCGCGTCGGCGCCCAGC
>JALRDW010000002.1 GCA_023262065.1 Acidimicrobiia bacterium
GCTTTAGCGGCATTGAAAGCGGCGCTCACAGTTGCGCCATCAGAAGCGGGCGCAGCGCGTATTTTTGAAACGATTGCAGCAAATGTATCGCGCAATCCTGTTTCCATGCCGCATTTTTGATCAAAGCTCACCCGCGCTGCGAGCGATCTGGGGCGCGTGGCAGCACCGGATCCCGCTGCGTTTCGAGGGCGAGCACTACCGCCACACGCTCATGACGCCGTTCTTCGATCCGGGCCCCTCCGCGCACGGGATCCCCCGGGTGCACCTCGCCGGGGTCGGTGCGCGCATGACCGAGGTGGCCGGGGAGGTCGCCGACGGGTTCCTCGTGCACCCGTTCAGCACCCCGGAGTTCGTCCGGGAGGTCACGCGCCCGGCGCTCGCCCGAGGGGCGGCACGGGCCGGCCGCACCCTCGACGGCTTCGACCTGACCTGGCCGGTCATGGTCGTGAGTGGGGCGACCGAGGAGGCGACCACGATCGCCGACGGGATCGTCCGCACCCAGATCGCGTTCTACGCGTCGACCCCCGCGTACCGGGTCGTGCTCGACCACCACGGGTACGGCGAGCTCCAGCCCGAGTTGCAGCGCATGACCCGTGCCGGGCGCTGGGCCGAGATGCCGGACCTCATCGACGACGACCTGCTCTCGCTGCTCGCGGTCGTGGCCGAACCGGATGCGGTCGCCGCCGGCATCCGGGCTCGGGTCGGCGACCTCGTCGATCGGGTGTCGGTGAACGCGCCGTACGAGACCGACCCGGCGGCGTGGCGGCAGGTCGTCCCGGCGATCCACGCGGGCTGACCCCCGCCCCGGCCGGATCGGTCAGGCCGTGTCGACCCGCAGGAAGGCCTCGGCCCGACGACCCTCGGGGAGCCCGGCCGCCTGCGCGGTGACCTCGGACCACACCCGCACGAGCTCCTCGGTACGGGCCGGATCGGCGTGCTGGCTCTCGTGCGCCAGGAGGGCCGCGATCTTGCGGTCGATCTGCGCGGTGACGTCGACGAACACGTCGGCCTGCGGGTGGCCGATCACGTACACCTCGCGCGCCGTCCAGGGCTCGTACCCCTCCGCCAGCAGCTCGGGGTGCGCGAACTCGTTGCGGGCGTCCGGGTAGACGGCGGCCAGCGCGGCCTCCCCGGACGCGAGGTGGTCCGGGTGGCTCGCGTAGATGCGGTCCCAGCGGCGCTCGGGCGACTGCACGCACACACGATCGGGTCGCACCTTCCGGATCACCCGGGAGATGTCGCGGCGCAGGTCGAGCGACGCGGTCACCCGGCCATCGGGGTACCCGAGGAAGTGCAGCTCGTGCACGCCGACCTCGGCCGCAGCCGTGGTCTGCTCGGCGCGGCGGATCTCGGCCATCCGGGCCCGGGTGATGGTGTTGTCCGAGCCGCCCGCGTCACCGTCGGTCACGAGGCAGTAGGCCACGTGGATCCCGGCGTCGGTCCAGGTCGCGACCGAGCCGGCCGCCCCGAAGTCGACGTCGTCGGGGTGCGCGCTCACGACGAGGACCCGCTCGACCCCGGTCTCATCGCTCGGCCGCATCGACATCGGGGATCAGCCCAGCTTCTCGTCGAGCAGCCGGTTGAGCAGTTGCGGGTTGCCCTGCCCCTTCGAGGCCTTCATCGCCTCGCCCATGAGGAAGCCGCGCTTCTTCTTGCGGGCCTTGTCGTCGCCGTCCCGGAACTCGGCGACCGCCTCGGCGTTCGCGGCGAGGACCTCGTCGATGATCGCACCGAGCGCACCCTCATCGGAGACCTGCGCGAGCCCCCGGGCGTCGGCGACCGCGCGCGGGGAGCCCTCCCCGGCGAGCGCACCGGCCAGCACCTCCTTGGCCTGGCCCCGCGAGATCGCACCCGCGGCCACGAGCCCGACGAGCTCGGCGAGCCCGGCCGGGTCGAGCGACCACGCGCCCGGCTCCGTCCCCGTCTCGTTGCCGTGCGCGAGCAGCTCGCCGGTGGCCCAGTTCACGACGTCCCGGGCCGTCCCGCCGGCGAGCGCATCGACCGCCCGTTGCGCGTACCCGGCGAGCCCCGGTGTCGCGACGAGCACTCGGGCGTCGTGCTCGGACACCCCCCACTCGGCCACGATGCGGGCCCGCTGGGCCGCCGGGAGCTCGGGCACCGCAGCGATCGCGGCGGCCCGCATCTCGGCGGTCGGCGCGACCGGCACGAGGTCGGGCTCCGGGAAGTACCGGTAGTCCGAGGAGCCCTCCTTCGACCGCATGCCGTGGGTCACCCCGGACTCCTCGTCCCAGTGCCGGGTCTCCTGCACGATGCGCTCGCCCGACTCGGTGGCCAGGGTCTGCCGCTCGATCTCGTACTCGATCGCCCGACCGAGGGACCGGATCGAGTTCATGTTCTTGATCTCGACCTTCGTGCCGAGCTCGGTCGCACCGACGGGACGGATGGAGACGTTCGCGTCGACACGCATCGAGCCCTCCTCCATCTTCACATCGGAGACGCCGATCGCCAGCAGGATCGCCCGCAGTTCGGTGACGTAGCCGCGGGCCTGCTCGGCCGAGGTGATCTCGGGGCGACTCACGATCTCCATGAGCGGGACACCCGCGCGGTTGTAATCGACCAGGGAGTGGTCGGCGTCGTGGATGCGGCCGCCCCCACCGACGTGGGTGCTCTTGCCGGTGTCCTCCTCCATGTGCGCTCGCTCGATGCCGTACACATCGCTCAAGGCAATGCCTAAGTCGCCACGGTATTCGCGCGCCCATGTCTCGAACCCAAACACCTGGCTGTCACGCAAACGCGGGCCCAAGGCCTGACACGCTTGCAGGTATTCGTGTGCCATGGTGCCCAAGGGGGTCAGGCCCAATTTCATGAAAGCCTTATTACTATCATATAAATCTGAAGCCGGTAATCTCTCTAAGTCGCGAATAATACTTTCTACTTCCGATTCGGTTATTTGTTCGGTTTTGTATTGGTTCAATAAAAAGTCTTTAAGGTCTTTT
>JALRDW010000046.1 GCA_023262065.1 Acidimicrobiia bacterium
ACACCGAACACCCTCCTTCGTCGACCAAACGTGTGAAACTGCCGCAGCGGCGTGTCCCATATAATATTATATTGGCCATCCGAAAAAAATATGGGATCCGACACTATGCAGGGCCAAAACACACGGGACGCACACGTTCGGCACTGTGCGGCACCTGCACCTCCCGGCCATCGTGGCAGTGGAGGTCGCCGGTGGTCCGACGCACTGCACAGTGGTTCGCATCGAACGAGGGGCGGCGGCGCCTCCGGACGGTGCTCATCGTCACGGGTTCGGCGGGGTTCGTCCTCGTCGCGATCCTGTTCCGAATGGGACTCGTGCGCTTCGGGCCGGAGTACGGGTACCCCGACTCCGTGGCCGACGAGTACCGCATCGTCGAGGCGCGTGCCGAGCGTCGTGATCAGCCGGCGCTCGGATCTCGGGCCGAGATCCGGGACTACCTCGAATCCCGTGGCGTGCCGTGCGATCCGTATCGATCGTTTCGAGTCGAACCCTCGCCCGAGGGCGGGGACTTCAGCGGCGAGGTCCACCAGTGGGCCGAGTGCGGGGGCGGGCGGCTCGTCATCCATCACTACAGCCACCACGGGTCGAAGGTCAGCCACATCGCCGATCGCGCGTCCTGCTCGGCCGAGGACCAGTCGGGTGATGTCCGGGATGGGATCGCGCCGTTCAAGCCCTCCTACTGGATCGAGGGTCCGACCTGGGCCGTGGTGCTCGAACGACCGCTCTCGGCCGATGACGCGCGTACGCGGGCCGAGGCCCGGTCGATCGCCCGGCGCACCGGGGCGCGCCTCTACCGCTCGTGCGCACCCTCCTCCCAGCATCCCGCCGCCGCAGTCGTGGCCACCCCGGCGGGCGCGACCGTCGAGATGGTCGAGATGGTCGGCTCCGGTCGCTTCACCGTGACGGTGTCGAACGTGACCCGCGAGCCGCTGGTCGGGACCGACACCGATCGGGTGACCGTGATGATCGAGGTCAGCGGCGTGGACGAGCCGTACTTCGACGTCGCAATCCACCCGACCGGCTCCGAGTCCTACTGGTTGTGCGGGGACTGGGAGGTCGGAACTCCCGTCAGATGCCACATCCCGCGGCGCGTCGTCGACCCGTTGCTACGCGTCTCGACCGCGGAGTGGACCGGCCGCATCGGCCCCGATCACCTCCGCGACATCGTCCTCCACTGAACGGACGGCGACTCCGCATCCGCGTCACGGCGAACCGGCGCGCGTGCGCTCCTCTGCGGTACCGGGTGCATCGAGGCCGACGACCCCGTCGAGGATCGCAGTCCCGAGGGCGACGCCGGCCCGTTCGGCATCACTGAGGTCCGCTCCGGTCAGATCGGCGCCGTCGAGGTCGGCGCCGCGGAGGTCCGCACCCTCGAGGCGCGCCCCGGCCATCCGGGCTCCCGTGAGGTCCGCGCCGCGCAGGTCGGCGGAGCCCAGGTCGGCCTCCCGCAGGTCGCTGCCGCTCAGGTCGGCTCCCCGGAGGTCGGCGGAGCCGAGGTCGGCCTCCCGCAGGTCGCAGCCGCTGAGGTCGGCTCCCCTGAGGTCGTGTCCCAGTGTGGCCCCGGCGAGGTTCGCGTGCTGGAGGTCGGCCCCTCGGAGGTCCGCATCGATCGAAGCGCCGTCGAGGTCGGCCTCGACGAGGCGCGCCCCGGCGAGGACGGTGTCCGAGAACTCGGCGCCCGTGAGGACCGCGCCGTCGAGGGCTGCGCCGCGCAGCACGACTCCGGACACCTCCCTGCCCGGGCCGAGGGTCCGGCCGCCGCGACGGATGCGGGCCCTCGCCGCCGGCATCCACCGACCCCGTGTCAGCAGCCACCCGCCGTGGAGATCCAGCGCCACGGAGCGGTCCGTGTGCTCGTCACATGGTCCGACGATCCGGTCCAGCACCGTGGCGGTCTCGTCGTCGGTGAGGCCGTCGACGTCGATGTGCATCGCCCACCCGTTGTTGGCGTACCCGTCGGATCCGCAGAGCGGACACCAGCGGCCGATCTCGAAGGCGAGGGATCCGCCCCACGGGCTCATGGTCCGAAGGGGGTAGGTCCTCAGGTGCTCCATCCACTCGATGAACCGCAGGGCGGCCGTGAGTTCCGCCTTCGGCCGGCGCCGGCGCTCCTTGAGGTCCGGCTGGTCCTCCACGCTCGCCAGGAGGTGGAGCGTCGGACCGCTGGTCCAGGCCGTGTAGGAGTCGACGGCGCCCGTCATCGATCCCTCCATCACCCACGTGAGTCGGATGTACATCCCGTGATCCCTGCCCTTCCGGTTGACGGGGCTGAGCCCCGACGGTTCGTTCCCTGTCAGGAGTTCCAACCGTCGGCGGCCGGGAATGTTCCGCCCCGCCCGGCGGTTGTCCGACCTGCCTGCCACGGTCCCCGTGGCGAAGGCCACCCATCCAGAAGTCCTGAGAGACCCGGCTCGATGAAGGGCTGGCAACCGACCCCCTGGGGGCACGGTGCCAATGCCGGGAACGATGGAGGAGATCCCATGACCACCGATGCACCCGCGCTGCCCCCCTGTTGGCAGGACCTCGACGACGTGCTGCGAGCCGGGATCGACCGGGTCCTCCTGTACGGTCCCCCGGGAACCGGGAAGACCTACGCCGGTCTCACCCTCGGCGAGGTCGGGGCCGGAGCGTTCCGACTCGTCTGCACCCAGGACATGACGACGGCCGACGTCACCGGATGCTGGATGCCGGCGGCCGACGGCCGATGGAAGTGGTTGGACGGTCAGGCCCTCAAGGCGTGGCGTGGTGACGGTGCTGCGGGCGGACGCCTCGTCATCGATGAGATCGACCGCGCGTCGGGGGACGTGTTCGCACTCCTGCTCGCGATGACGGACTCGCCCGAGTCCGCGGCGTGGGAGCACCCCGAGACCGGCCGGATCGAGCGCCCCCTCGCAGGGTTCTCCGTCGTCATGACCACCAACGTGGAGACCGTGCGGGAACTACCCGAGGCGCTGCTGGACCGCTTCCCGGTCCGGGTCCGCATCAACGAGCCGCACCCGCAGGCTCTCTCGCGTCTGGCGTCCGACCTCCGCGACTACGCGGCCCGGTCGGCCGACCTGGGCGAGCGCCGGATCTCGCTGCGAGCGTTCTTCGCTTTCGACCAACTGCGATCGCGGGTTGGCGATCAGGCCAAGGCAGCCCGCATCGTGTTCGGCGACCGTGCCGAGGGCATCCTCGACGCGATCCGGGTGGACGGGGTCGGCCGATGAGCGCGCGCGTCGATCGCCGTTTGCCCTACCCCGAGTTCCTCGGGCGTGATGACGCCGACCCGGGCGCGTCGCCATGGACCGTGCACGCGGTCCCGATGCTGCCGGGATTCGCCCGAACCGTGCCGACCGACCGGGAGATGTGGATCCCGGTCGGGGACACCGAGCAGGAACGGGTCGTCCGCGCTCACGAACTCATGCACGCAAGGGTCAGCCCGGTCGAGACGTGGGGTGCGTGGCTGGAACGTGGTCTCGCCTCGGAGGCGGCGCTGCGAGCGGCCGAGGAGCTACGGGTCAACGAGTTGTGTCGTCGGCAGGGGTTCGACGTGCGACACGCGTTGCGCGACGGGTCCGAGCGGTACAACGGTGAACGGATCGGGTTCGAGCAGCAGTGGCGTGAGGGCGTGCTCCTCGCTGCAGCGTTCGCCGGCACGGCGCGCGCCACGCCGTTCATCGCGGGCGTCAGGAAGCACAACCCCGAGTGGGCCGCGTCGTTCCGCGAGCTGACCAAGGGACTCGTGGCGCGGGCGAGGAGCGTGCGCACCAGCCTGCTGGCGGCGACCTGCTCGGATCCGCTCGCACCGTCCGGGTTCGCGTACGCCGAGAAGTGGGCGGTGCTCCTCGACCTCATCTCGCAGCCGACCGCCGTGGTGCGCAGCTCGTCGACGCCTGTGAACGGTGATGCACCCCTCGGGACCGGCAACGCCCCGCCGCCGTTCGATGCCGCGGCGATCCGGCGGATGGTCGATCGACGCGGTCCGGGACTCCGGAACCCGCGGCTCGTGCCCTGGGTTCCGCTCGTGGTCGGTCGGGCCGTCCTGGATCGCCACGCGCCGGGGCGGATCGGACGCGACCGCAGCAGTTCGAACCGCGGGCGTCATCCCCGCCGGATCGATCGGGCGCTCACCGATCCGCATCGGAGGATCTTCGACATGCGCACGCGCGGCGCTGGGGGTGTCGTGCTCGTCGATCGGTCGGGCTCGATGCGTTTCGAGCCCGACGACATCCAAGCGATCCTGGACGCAGCCCCGGGCTGCACCGTCGCGGGCTACTCCGCGATCACGAAGGGCGACCCCGATCCGAACCTGTGGGTCGTCGCCGAGCACGGCAGGGTTGCGTCGCGACTCCCGAAGACGCCTGGCGGGAACGGCTGCGACGGCCCGGCGCTCGACTGGGCGATCGCCCAGCGCGAGCACCCGTCCGCCCCGATCGTGTGGGTCTGCGACGGCTTGGTGACGGGGGAGGGCGATCTGTTGTCCGATGCGCTCACGTTGGAGTGCATCGACAAGGTCCGGAGGCACCGGATCGTCATCGTGCCGCACGTCCGTGAGGCGATCGCCGCGCTCAAGGCACTCCAGGTGGGGCGGGAGCCCGTGCGTTGGACGCCGCCGCCGTTCCAGGCACTGTGGACGACGATCGCCGGCGAGGAGCTGCACCTCGGGTCCCATTGACCGCGCTCCCCGTGCTGTGAACCGGCGGGCGCTCGGCAGTTGGGGGCGACGGCGAGTAGGTCGATACGCCGGATTCTGTGAGGCGCTCGCGCGCCCCGGCGACCATCCATCTCGGTCGACGGTCACCCGTCGACTCCAGCGGTCCACCCGGGGGTGTCAACGGGCGGGCCGCCCTCCCCCTGTCTGACCTTGCTCCTGGTGGGGTTTGCCGAGCCGTCCGAGTCACCCCGGACGCTGGGGCGCTCTTACCGCACCGTTGCACCCTTACCTGTGCGGGGTCGCCCCCGCCATCGGCGGTCTGCTCTCTGTGGCACTTTCCTGCGGGTCGCCCCGACTGGGTGTTACCCAGCACCATGCCCTGCGGAGTCCGGACGTTCCTCGGCCGGGTCGAGCCCGGACGCGGTCGCCTGACCTACTCGCCGTCGCGAGGGTGGAGTCTCGCGCCGATCGCACCGCCGAGCAGACCGCAGCCGCCGGCGATGAGCAGCATCGTGGCGAACTGCAGCACGATCCCGCCCCCGGCGTTCACGCTGGACGAGGTGCCCACGGCCTTGCGGAGCACCCAGATGCAGGCCCAGACCACGGTCCAGAGGAGGGCGGCACCCACCCCGGCGGCGAACCCGTTGCTGAACGGTGCGTCGGTGGCCCGCTGGCCGGCGACGAGGCCGGCGATCACGAAGGCCCCCACGGCCACGAGGAAGAGCAGGGCGCCGAGGCGCTCCACATCCACCCCGGCCCGGTCGAGGATCAGGACGAGGGCCGCGAACGGGGCGAGGATCGCCACCGCCACGAGGGCGCCACGCCCGAAGGCCTCCCGTCGGAGCACGTTCACGGCCGACACCGTACCGGCTCGCCCGGGTGGTCCCGGTGCGCCCGGAACGGGCCGCTGGGGCCCGTGGCGGCGGGCCGGGGCGGGGCGGGGGCCGGCCGCGATGACCGATCCGTCCAATTTCCGCTCAGGTCGGCGGGGCAACCGGCCGAAGGAAGGCGCACGTTGGGAGTCAACGTCACGCCGAGGGGGTAGTGGAATGAGTGCGACGATGCGACGAGTCGTGATCGCGGTGAAGCCGGGCAGTGGCTGGTGGGTCGATGCGGAGTGCCGCGGGGTGGACCCTGCGGTGTTCCACCCGGACCCCGAGGTCGTCGGCGCCGACGTCGCGGCCCGTGAGCTGTGCGCGTCGTGCCCCGTCGCCGAGCCCTGCCTCGAGTACGCCCTCGCCGTCCGGGAGAAGGATGGCATCTGGGGTGGCCTCGACGAGCACGAGCGGCGCAAGCTCATCCGTCGTCGTCGTCGGGCCGCCCAGAAGGTCGCCGACTGACCCACCGGACGCCGGCGATCGGCCGGGGTGCTCGATGCCCCCCGGGTAGGCTCGCCGACCGTGACCGATCGCTGCTGCTCCCCGTCGCGTCCCGGCGCGGCCGCCGGACCGGGAGCGCTGCGGTGACGACCGAGTGGCCCGAGGTCCTCGGGCCACTGCTGCGGGGTGACGACCTGGCACCCGAGGTCCTCGGGCCCGCCTTCGGCACGATCCTCGCGGGCGAGGCCACCGACGCCCAGATCGCGGCGCTCGCCGTGCTGCTGCGGGCGAAGGGGGAGACCCCGGTCGAGATCGCCACCCTCATCCGCACGATGCTCGCGGTCGCCACGCCCGTTCCCCTCGACCCCGAGGGGGCCGACGGTGTGATCGTCGACACCTGCGGCACCGGCGGGGACCGTTCGCACACCTTCAACATCTCGACCCTCGCCGCGCTGGTCGTGGCCGGGGCCGGGGTGCGGGTGGCCAAGCACGGCAACCGGGCCGCGTCCTCGGCCTGTGGGTCGGCCGATCTCCTCGAGGCGCTCGGCGTGGCACTCGACATCCCGCCGGCCGGGGTCGCCGCCTGCGTGCGCGAGGCCGGTATCGGGTTCTTCTTCGCGCCCCGCTACCACCCGGCCCTGCGGTTCGCCGCCGGGCCGCGTCGGGAGCTCGGCATCCCGACCACCTTCAACTTCCTCGGACCCCTCGCGAACCCGGCCCGGGTGCGCCGTCAGGTCGTCGGCGTCGCCGACCCGGGCATGGCCGAGCGCGTCATCCGCACCCTCGCCGAACTCGGGACGACCCGAGCGATGGTGTTCTTCGGTCACGACGGTCTCGACGAGCTCACGACCACGGACGTGTCCACCGTGCGCGAGGTGCGCGACGGCGAGTTCCACACCTCCCTCCTCGATCCGTCGGAGCTCGGCATCGCCCGCGCGACGCGCGACGCGCTCGTCGGAGGTGACCCGGCCCACAACGCGACGATGGCCCGTCGCGTGCTCGAGGGTGAACGGGGCCCGGTGCGCGACGTCGTGCTGCTCAACGCCGCCGCCGCGCTCGTGGTCGCGGATGCTGCGCCCGACTTCGCCGCCGGTATCGATCTCGCGGCCCGCGCACTGGATGACGGCGCGGCGGCATCCGCCCTCGACCGGCTCGTCGTGGTCAGCTCGGCCCACGCGGGGGAGCAGTAGTGGCCCGCGCGCTGCAGTGCCCCGCATGCTCGACCCGCCACGCGATCGACGGTGTCGCACCGGGCGCGACCTTCTCGTGCACCGGGTGCGGCCGCACCCTGCGCGCGCCGGGCGCCGCAGTGGCGGCGACCCCGACCGCGACCGGGGCGTCCGGGTCTCCGACCCGCGCGGAGCGGCGTCGGGGGACCCCCTCGGCGGCGCCGTCGGGCTTCCCGCTCGCCGTGCGCATCGTCGCTTGGATCGTCTCCGTTCTCGTGGGCGGTGCGGTGTCGCTGTGGATCGCCCGGGCGATCGGCCTCCTGTCCACGGACAACCTCATCGACGTCATCACCGGTTCGGGCAGCGGGCGGTACCTGCGGATGGCGTTGTGGTTGCCGATCTGGGCCCTCGTGACCGCCGGGCTGGTCACGCTGCTGCTCGACGGCGGTTGGCGCCTCATGCGCCGTGCCGCCGCCGATCGGGGCGGGCAGCGTCCCACACGAACGACACCGGCGCGCCGCGCCCCCGCACCCGCCGATGCGGTGCCGGCGTCGGCCCGCACGGCGACCGGCGTGCCCGATCGCGGTGCGGCTCAGCGCCCCCGGCGGATCCCGCCCCGGGACACCGGCGCGTAGGCGGGCAGCGGCCCGGAGCAGGCCGAGGCGGCGCACCCGGTCGCCTCGAGGAGACGCACCCGCCCGCCGGCCACCTCGCGGTCGAGCCAGCGGGCGACCGCAAGGAGTTCGTCGATCTCGTCGCGGGCCGGCGGCTGTCCCATCGGCAACGGGGCGCTGACCACGTGCTGCGGCTCCGGATCGATCCCGTCGAGGTGTGGGGTCGCACCGATGCGGAGGTGGCCGCCCTCGAACTCCCGCACCCCGGCCGGCGTCTCGACGCGCAGCCTCCCGGCCCGCCGCAACCACTCGATGGTGCGAACACGCCGGAGCGCTCGCGACAGCGTCGCGAGGCGGTCGCGGGTCGCGGCCGCCTCCTCGAAGCGCTCCTGCTCGCTGAGCATCGCCATCCGGGCCTCGAGCGGATCGAGCAGGGCGCGGTGGTCACTGCGCAGCGCGACCACCGCGCGCTCGACGATCGCCCGGTAGTCATCCTCGGCCGTCGCGCCGCGGCACGGGCATGCCGCGACGCCGAGCTGGGCCGGCGCGCACGGTACGTCGCCGACGATCGGCGCGTGGCGCGCGATCCGGTCCGTGCAGCGCCGCAGCGGCACCGCGGCCTCGATGGCCTCCTTCACCGCGGTCGCGCTCCGCCGCGACCGGAACGGCCCGAGGTACACCGAGCCGTCGGGACGAGCGTCGGTGACCACCGTGAGACGGGGGAACCGCTCGGCGACGGTGAGCTTGAGGTAGGCGTAGGCCCGCCAGCCCTTGCCGACCCGGTTGAACCGGGGCTCGTGACGGCGGATGAGGCGGAGCTCGTGGATCTCCGCCTCGAGCGGATCGGGGCAGGGGATGTGGTCGATGCGCTCGGTCTCCCGGAGCAGCTGCGGCACCTTGCGGCGATCGTCGCCGCCGAAGTACGAGCGCACGCGGGCTCGGAGGTTCGTGGCCTTCCCGACGTAGAGCACCCGACCGGCGCGGTCCCGGAACACGTACACGCCCGGTTCGCGGGGGAGCCCCGCGGTGAGGCGCAACTTGGACGCCGACGGGTGGGCGCGGATGGTCGGCAGCTCGAGCAGGTCGTCGAGGCCGAGCACGCCGAGCGTGCCGGCTCGCTCGAGGAGCGCGTGCAGCACCTCGGCGGTGGCCTGGGCGTCCGCGAGCGCCCGGTGGCACGGCGTCTCCGGGACGCCCAGGTGGCGTGCGAGGGTGCCGAGC
>JALRDW010000093.1 GCA_023262065.1 Acidimicrobiia bacterium
CGTCGGGGCCGACGGCACCACCGACCACCCGTGCGTGTTCATCCCGCCCGGGGTCGCCCACGGCTTCGCCTCGCTCACCGACATGACGATCACCTACCTCGTCGACGGGTACTACAACCCCCAGGACGAGTGCGGCGTGGCGTGGGACGACCCTGCGATCGCCGCCGACTGGGGCGTGACCGACCCCATCCTCTCGAAGCGCGACCAGGAGAACCCGCGTCGCGACGAGCTCGACCCCCGCCTCCGCCCCGCGTGGGCGATGCGCACCTGACCCGAGGGAGACCATGCGCCTCTTCGTCACCGGTGGAGCCGGCTTCATCGGCTCCAACTACGTCCGCCACGTCCTCGCCACCTCCGACGACGAGGTGACCGTCTTCGACGCCCTCACCTACGCGGGCAACCTCGAGACGCTGCAGGACCTGCAGGACGACCCCCGCTTCTCCTTCGTCAAGGGGGACATCACCGACCGGGAGGCGGTGGGCGCGGCGATGCCGGGTCACGACATGGTCGTGCACTTCGCGGCCGAGAGCCACGTGGACCGATCGATCGTCGACCCCGACGCGTTCGTGAAGACGAACTGCGACGGCACGAACGTCATGTGCGACATCGCCCGCCGCGTGGGCGTCGAGCGGTTCCTGCACATCTCGACCGATGAGGTCTACGGCTCGATCGACGAGGGTTCGTTCGCCGAGACCGACCCGCTCGGGCCGCGGTCGCCCTACTCCGCATCGAAGGCGGGCTCCGACCTCATCGCCCTCGCCTACCACGACACCTACGACCTGCCGGTCATCGTCACCCGCTCCTCGAACAACTTCGGGCCGTGGCAGTACCCGGAGAAGGTCATCCCGCTGTTCACGACGAACCTGTTGGACGGGAAGAAGGTGCCCCTCTACGGCGACGGGCTCAACGTGCGCGACTGGTGCTTCGTCGAGGACAACTGCGCCGGGGTGGACACGGTGCTGCGCAAGGGCTCGATCGGCGAGATCTACAACATCGGTGCGGGCAACGAGGAGCCGAACCGGTTCCTCACCGACTCGATCCTCGAGATCCTCGGCGTCGGCGAGGAGATGATCGAGTACGTCGAGGACCGCCTCGGTCACGACCGCCGCTACTCGATCGACTGCTCGAAGGCCCGAGCCCTCGGCTGGGCTCCGCAGCGAGAGTTCCGCGAGGCCCTCGAGGCCACGGTGGCCTGGTACCGGGACAACCGGTGGTGGTGGGAGCCCCTCAAGGCGAAGCAGGGCTGATGCGAGTCCTCGTCACCGGCGCGGGCGGGATGCTCGGCCACGAGCTCGTCGACACCTTCGGCGACCACGAGGTGACGGGCACCACGCACGCCGAGCTCGACGTCACCGACCGCGCCGCGGTCATCGAGTGCTTCGACGCACTCCGACCCGACGTCGTCCTCCACGGCGCGGCGTGGACCGCGGTGGACGCGTGCGAGGCCGACCCCGATCGCGCGTGGGCGGTCAACGCGCTCGGCACGCGCCACATCACCGAGGCCGCCCGCCGCCACCGAACCCGGGTCGTCTACTTCTCGACCGACTACGTGTTCGACGGCACCAAGGACTCGCCCTACGTCGAGTGGGACGAACCCGCGCCGCGCTCGGTGTACGGCCGGTCGAAGCTCGCCGGCGAACGCGAGTGCGACGACGACGCCACGATCCTGCGCATCTCCTGGGTGTGCGGGTTCCACGGGGCGAACATGGTCAAGACGATCCTGCGACTCGCCGCCGAGCACCCGACGTTGTCCTTCGTCGACGACCAGATCGGACACCCGACCTTCGCCGCCGACGCCGCCGTCATGACCCGTCGCCTCGTGGAGGACCACCGCACCGGGCTCTTCCACGTCACGAACCAGGGCGCGGTGTCCTGGTTCGAGTTCGCCCGGGCCGTGCTCGACGCGGCCGGGCAGGACCCACGACGCGTCGAGCCCATCGCGACCCACGACCTCCGACCCGCCCGGCCCGCGCCGCGGCCGGCGAACTCCGTGCTCGACAACGCGGCGCTGCGTCTGAGTGGGGTCGACCTGCTCCCGGACTTCCGGGTCCCGCTCGCCACCGTCGTCGAACGGCTGCAGGCCGGGTGATGCCGGGCGATCGCATCGCCCGGGTCCGGGTCGTCGTCGTCGATCACGACGGCGGCGAGCACACCCTCGCCTGCCTCCGCTCCCTCCTGACCACCGAGTGGCCGACGGCGGATCTCGACCTGGTCCTCGTCGACAACGCGTCCACCGCGCCGATCACCGCGACGGTGCGGGCGGAGATGCCGTCCGTGCGGATCATCGAGAGCCCGATCAACCTGGGCTTCGGCGCCGGCTGCAACCTCGGGATGGGCGACCTCCGGGACGTCGACGCGGTCGCGCTCATCAACGACGACGCCACCGTGGAACCCGGATGGCTCGCCCCCCTCGCCGCGACGCTCGCCCGCGACCCGGCGCTCGGTGCGGCCCAACCGAAGATCCTCCTCGCCTCCAGGTTCCAGGAGCTCACCCTCCGATCCGAGGCGCACGCGCCGGGACGCGGTGATCCCCGGACCCTCGGGGTCCGGATCTCCGGCGCGCGGGTCGACGGGGTCGACGTCTGGCGCGACCTGCGCGCCCGGCGCGGCACCTGGGGTCCCGAGCTCGCACCGGGGGGACGCACCACCATGTGGACCGACGGCGACGCGGCCCTGCTCGTCCCGGTGCCGGACGGTGGGGCCGAAGCGGTCGAACTGCTCCTCGACGCGCCCGAGGGTCGGGCGGTCACGGCCCGCTCCGGCGACGACGAGACGGTCGTGGTCGCCGGGCCCGACCCGGCGTGGCTGCGCGCGCCACTCGGTGGTCCGTCGATGCGGGTCGTGCACAGCACCGGCGTCGAACTCACCGCGGACGGTTTCGGCATCGACCGGGGCTGGCTCGAACCCGACGACGGTCGCTTCGACACGCCGACCGAGGTGTTCGCGTGGTGCGGTGGCGCGGTGCTGCTGCGATCCCGGTACCTCGAGGAGGTCGGGCGCTTCGACGAGTCGTTCTTCCTCTACTACGAGGACCTCGACCTCGCGTGGCGCGGCCGCCGGCAGGGCTGGCGGTACGCGTCGGTGCCGACCTCGGTGGTCCACCACGTGCACGCGGCCTCCAGTGGGCTCGGCTGGGCCGAGAAGGAACGGCGCAAGGAGCGCAACCGCATCACCGTGCTCCGCCGGCACGCCGGGCTCGGTCCGGCCGCCCGCGCGTGGGTCCGGTCCACTGCGGCGACCGGCGGGTACCTGCGTCGCGACGCCATCGCCCCTGCGCTGCACGGGAACCGACCCCGTCTCGCGTACGTCCGGGCCCGCACCCGCGCCCTGCTCGGCGCCGCCCGGACCCTGCCGTTCGGCTGAGTCAGCGCAACCCGAGACGGCGGGCGAGCCCACCGGCCACCCGACGGGTCGCGCCCGGAGGCGCCGCCGGGGCGAGATCCACCCCGGCGTCCGGTGCCGGGCGCGGTCGCCGGCAGTACGCCACGAGGGGGGCGAGCACCGCGTCCCACCGGTGGGCCGGACCGAGTCCGAGTGCGGCGGCACCGGCGCGGGTCCGAACCGCCCGATCGAGGTAGGTGCGCACCGCGTCGGCGAAGCCGTCGACGTCGCCCGGATCGACCGCGACCCCGGCCCCCGCCGCCGCGATCGAGTCCATGAGCACATCGCCCGCGGTGGCCACGGTCGGACGGCCGGCCCACAGCCCGTCGAGCAGCCGGGTGCGGTACGCGTACCGGGTCTCGACGTGGGCGCGGTGCGCGCTCACCATGACGTCGGCCTCGAGGAGGTACGCGCCGCGGGTCGAGAACGGCACCCAGTCGAGGAACCGCACCACCTCGTCCGCCCCCGCCCGGCGCACGTGCTCCCGGGCGGCGCGCACCGCCGGGCTCTCGCCGACATCGGGGTTCGGGTGCCGCGCCCCCGCCAGCACCAGGCGGACCGGCAGGCCCTCCCCCGCGAGCCGCGCCGTCGCCGCGATGACCGTCGTCGGGTCGAACCAGGGGTGGATGCCGCCGCCCCACCACAGCACGAGGTCCTCCGCACCGACGCCCGGCTCGACCCCCCGCAGCAGCGGCGGACCGGCGGCCTCCGGGGGCTCCGTCGCGATCCCGAACGGCACGTCGAGGAGCAGCGCCGAGAGGTCCGGCGAGGCCGCGTAGGTGAACTCGTTCACCCGGCCGGCGGCCGCGAGCGCGCCGATCCACAGGTCGCGCTGGTGACCACCTGCACAGAGGAAGACGTCCCCCCGGGCGAGCAGGGTGCCGATCGCACCGACCGACGCCGCGATCGTCGCCCGACGGCGGTCGGGGGCGAGGTGCGCCGACTGCTCGAGGGCCTCGAGGTGGTACGGGTCGTAGAGGTCCGCGACCACGCAGGCCGACGATCGCGCGAGGACCGGGTACCGGTCGAGCAGATCACCCTGGACGACGATCACGTCGGAGCGGGCCGCGTCCGTGCAGGCCGGGTCCGACAGCGCCCCGAGCGCGTACCGCCCGGTGGCCGATCCGTCCACCGAGGCCGCCAGCACCGTGACCTCGTGGTCGGGGGCCAGCGCATCGGCCATCGCGAGCGCCCGGATGGCCGGACCCGCGAGTCGCGCGCCGACCACCTCGCCGGTGAGGATCGTGACCCGGCTCACGCGTCCGCGCGCCACGTGCCGCCGAGCGAGGTGATGCCCGACGTACGCAGCGTCCCCTCCGCCACGTGGAACGCGTGGAGGTCGCCCACCTCATGGATCGGCGTCGTGTGCTCACGGTCGTAGACCGTGCCGGTGATGTGGTAGCGACCCGGCGCGACCAGCAGGCGCGGGATCTCGAGGTCGAGGTGCCCCGGTCCGGGTTCCACGACCATCCGGATACCGCTCGTCATCGTGTTGCAGCCGGTGACCAGCACGCCGTCGCTGCTCGTGAACGACATGCCGAACACCGGCTCCACCACCCGTTCGCGCGCCGTGAAGTGGAACCGCAGGGTCACTGCGTCACCGATCGTGGGTTCGGGGCGGGGCCGACCGTCGGCGCCGATGATCTCGACCCCGTCGAGGTGGATCTCCCCGGTCGCGCGGCGCGGGATGCCGAGTTCCGCCGGGTCGATCGAGAGGATCTCGGTGAGGTAGTGGTCGATGACGTCCTCGGCCGGGCCGGTCCGGATGAGGTGCCCGTGCTCGAGCAGTGCGACCTCGTCGCACAGTGCCCGCACCGACGGCAGAGCGTGGGACACGACGACGATGGTGCGGCCCTCGCGCCGCATCGAGGCGATCTTGTCGGTGCACTTGTTCTGGAACTCCTGGTCACCGACCGCGAGCACCTCGTCGATGAGCAGGATCTCGGGATCGACGTTGATCGCCACTGCGAACCCGAGACGCACGTACATGCCTGAGGAGTAGTTCTTGACCGGGGCATCGATGAACTGCTCGATCCCGGAGAAGTCGACGATGGCGTCGAACCGCTGGTCGATCTCGCGGCGGGACAGGCCGAGGATCGCGCCGTTCAGGTAGACGTTCTCGCGACCCGACAGCTCCGGGTGGAACCCGGCGCCGAGTTCGAGCAGAGCGGACAGCTTCCCGCGGGTCGTGATCGATCCGGCGTCGGTCCGCAGGATCCGCGCCATGCACTTGAGCATCGTCGACTTGCCGGATCCGTTCTCGCCGATGAGTCCGAAGGCGATCCCCTCCCGGATCTCGAAGGACACATCGTCGAGCGCGAGGAACTCGTCGTACCGGGCCCGCCGACCCCGCATGATCGCGGCCTTCACCGACTGGTTGCGCTCGTGGTACAGGCGGTACCGCTTGGTGACGTGATCGACCGTGATCGCCGCGGACACGCTCAGACCTCCTCGGCGAGCCGGCGGTCGAGTCGGTTGAACACCCACTGCCCGAGGAGCAGGAGCCCGATCGCCCACACCGCGATGTAGGCGAGGGTGTCCCATGCGGGCATGCGCAACGAGTACATCGCGTCCCGGTACGCGGTGACGAGACGGACCAGCGGGTTGAATCCGTAGATGTCACGCAGCGGGATCGATCGGCCCGCGATCCTCCAGGTCTCCGGCACCGTCGTGATCGGGTACACGATCGGGGTCGAGTAGAAGAGCACCGGCATGATGAGGGTGATGAAGTGCCGCACGTCGCGGAAGTAGACGTTGGCCGCACTCAGCAGCAGCCCGATCCCGACGACCATCACCGTCTGCAGGGCCACCAGCACGAGGATGACCGGGATCCACGGCAGCACCATGTTGCCGGCGGCGAGCAGGATCACGATCACGACACCGAGCTCGATGAGGAAGGTCACGAGGAGGCCGCCGACGGTGGACGCGACGAGCAGCTCCCGCGGGAAGTACACCTTGCGGATCAGGCCCGCGTTGACGACCAGGGACTCGATCGACTGCATGACGCCGTTCGAGAAGAAGTTCCACGGGATGAGCGCGCACAGCAGGAACAGGACGAAGTTGTCCTGCCCGCTCGGGTCCCCCACGGGCGGGTCGACCTCGAGGAACACCCCGAAGACCGCCCAGTAGATGAGGACCGAGGACAACGGGTTGAGCAGCGACCAGGTCCAGCCCAGGGTGGAACGCTTGTACCGGCTCCGGAGCTCCCGGAGCACGAGGTTGGTGAGGAGTTCACGCCTCTCGACGTACTCGCGGACCTGGCTCATCGGGGAGTCAGGCTAGCGACCGGACCGGGCAGCACCCGTGAGGGGCGGCCTCAGGGCGCGAGCAGGGCCCGGGCCAGCACATCGGTGCCGAAGCCGGTGAGGATCGCGAGGTACAGCAGACCGGTGGCCGCCATCACCGCGGAGTAGGACCGTTCCTTGAGTGCGAGCCAGGTCACGAGGATCAGCACGCCGGTGGAGACGGCCGAGATGGCCCACATCCACGCGAGGATGCCGCCGTACCCGTCACTGATCGAGCCCGTCAGCACCGAGACCATGCCGATCGGGATGAGCAGCCCGACCACCTCGAGGACCCAGATCGGCGCGGCCCAGCGCACGAGCTCGCGGATGGGTCCGCGCGGGAGGCCCGGCTGGGTGAGGTACCAGTGCCCGAGCAGCATGGCGTCGGTGAGCACCCCGAGGAACGCCGCGCCCACGACCAGGCGGTAGGCCGTGAGCGCGTAGGGACCGCCGAGGGTCCCCGCACCGGCCAGGAGCGCAGCGACCCCGGCGATCGGGGCGACGAGGTCGAGCGCCGGCGGGAACTCGGGCACGCCGGGATCCGGATCCCCCGTCGACGTCCCGATCGACTCGCCCACCGCGCCGCCCGCCATCGCTGCGACGCGTTCGGCCCGTGCCGCGCTGCGGGCGCGCACCGCCCGGACCCCGGCGCCGCGCCGGACCACACTGACCGCGAGCGCACCGAGCGCACCGAGGATCGCGACGGCCGTGAGCACCGCGGTCGCGTCACGCGCGGTGGAGGACCCGTCCCGCGCGAGCAGGGCCCAGAGGCCACCGCCGAGCAACAACGCGCCGACCCCGCGCAGCAGCCAGCCGTACCCGAGGCTCACGAGCCGACCGCGGGAGGTGATGTACAGGAACGCGAGGATGCCCACGCCCCACTGCAGCAGGACGCTCGCGAGGTCGAGTCGCATCAGACGCCGGCCCCGTGCGCCGCTGCGGCGCCCTCGCGGGCGTGGTACGAGGACCGCACGAGGGGCCCCGACTCGACGTGCGCGATCCCGAGCGCATGGCCGAGGTCGGCGAGGGCTGCGAACTCGTCCGGGGGCCACCACCGCACCACGGGCAGGTGGGCGGCGGAGGGCCGCAGGTACTGCCCGATCGTGACGATGCCCACGCCGACGGCCCGCAGATCGGCGAGCGCACCGTGGACCTCGTCGAGGGTCTCACCGAGCCCGACCATGATGCCGGACTTCGTGACGATCCCGGCGGCCGCCGAACGGGCGAGGAGCGCGAGGGAGCGCGCGTACCCGGCGGACGGTCGCACCGCACGCTGCAGGCGCGCGACCGTCTCGAGGTTGTGGTTCAGCACATCGGGACGGGCGGCGAGGATCACCTCCAGCGCATCGGGGTCGCCGCGCAGGTCGCTGATGAGGACCTCGACCCGGGTGTCGGGGCTGGCAGCGCGGATCGCGGCGATCGTCGCCGCCACGTGGGCGGCGCCGCCGTCGGGCAGGTCGTCACGGGCCACCATCGTGAGCACGGCGTGGGCCAACCCCATGCGGGCGACCGCGGCGGCGACCCGCTCGGGCTCGGCCGGGTCGGCGGGTTCCGGGCGTCGGGTGTCGATGAGGCAGAACCCACACGCGCGGGTGCACCGTTCACCGAGCAGCATGAGGGTGGCCGTCCCGGCGGACCAGCACTCCGAGATGTTCGGGCAGCCCGCCTCCTCGCACACCGTGTGGAGGTCGAGGTCGCGCACCATCCGCTTGAGCTCGCGGTACTCCGGACCGAACTCGGCCCGGACCCGCATCCACTCGGGTCGGCGGAAGGTCGGGTCGGGTGCGGGCGCCTCGACCCCGGCGGACGCGAGGCGACCGAGCAGTCGCACCGGGGTGCCGGCGGCACCGGTCCCCCCGGGCGCAACACGACGGCTGAACGCGCTCAGATCCTCGGGCACCTCGCGCCATGCGACGTCCTGCCGATCCGGCGCGTCGTACCCGAAGGCGTCGGCGAACGAGGCCACGAACGCATCGGCGACCGCGACCATCTCGACGGGGCGACCGAGGCGCTCGACGAGCGAGGTGACCGGCCGGTCGGCGATCCCGCAGGGCACGATGTGACCGAACATCGCAGGATCGGTGTCCACGTTGATCGCGATCCCGTGGCGGGT